>JAYVJI010001004.1:0-15951 GCA_043769435.1 Verrucomicrobiota bacterium | reverse complement strand
CGCCCAGCCGGTATCATCTGTCATGTGGATTTGCAGCACCCCACTTTCCATGCGCGACTGCATGACGACGCCCTCCACGACCACCCTGCGCATGTGGTGATTCCCATTGAGCGCGGCGGGCATGTTCACTTTCTCAGGCTCCGGCAATTGCCCCTGACCGATGCGGCGCACCGACGTCGCTTTGAGGAAGAGGTCGGGATCCGTGGGGTCGACGGTTTGAAATTTCACCTCCGCCGTGACCTCCAACTCATCGCCTACTGCTGGGCGCGGCGAGTCGCCCGGCGGCTCCACCATGATGCCACTTCCTCCTTCTAGAAGGCAGAAGTCACCGACAGCACTCACAAATGCGGTCACGCCCCGGAATGTCATCCGGCGCGGCGTTGTAGCAGCGGGATCCGTGAGAGCGCGGCTGGCCTCGGCCACCGGCACCCGCGCTTCCTCCTGCGCCATCACCGGCAATGAGAAGACTAGCAGCGCAAAAACCACGATCCCTGCCGCCCGGCAAAAACGACGAATCAAAGGGGGGGACATCGTGGACCGGAACAAGAATGCGCTGCTCTCGAACATGAAAAAGGTGAGGAGTGGGGGGGAACAGACCAGACGTCGCAGAGAACGCAATATTTCGCAATCAGCAAGGTGCGTGTGGAAGGCTAGGTCGCTGCGAGGCCCCCGCCTGCATGGCCTCCGCTACTCTTGAATAAAGCGCCGCCCACGCCTCCTGCACCGGTGGAGTGAAGTCCCCGCGCAGCGTCTCCGTCAGCATCCCGAAGAACGCTTCCCCCACGATGGTGTAGTGCTGCGCTTCCACGCCATAACCCGCGTGCCGTTCCCCCATCAGCTTCAACTCGGCCTCCATGAGACTCGTCCGCTCAAGGTGAGAGATGAGAGTCGCGAGCATGTCGAGAAACTTCGCAGCCTGCGCTTCGATGTCATGGCCAAACATCGGACGCAACGATGGCGCGACGGCAAAAAGCTGCCGGTAAAAGATCAGCACAGGCAACGTGCCCATATGTTCGAGACGAGCGAGCGACTTACGGATAAGGTATTTTTGATCGGGAGACATGGAGAGATAAATGGGGGGCGGCGGCCTATATAGCATCATCCGCCGCCCTCCGCCCTCCGACTTTAGTCGGATACAGGAAAGCGCCGGCCTCCGACTAAAGTCGGATGGACAAAGCCTGTCCCCGCGCCACATTCCAGCCCATGGAAAAAAAACTTCTTATCATCGAAGATCAAGCACCAATGCGACGCAACATCGCCCTCATGCTCGAAATGGAAGGATTCAACGTTTGCACCGCCGAGAACGGACGCATCGGCTTGGAAACCGCCCGGCGCGAACGCCCCGACCTCATTCTCTGCGACGTCATGATGCCCGAACTTGACGGCTACGGCGTCGTCCAAGCCTTGCGGAGTGACCCCGATTTCGCCGCCACGCCCTTCATCTTTTTGACGGCGAAAAGCGATCGCGGCGACGTCCGCGTCGGCATGAACTTCGGAGCCGACGACTACCTCACCAAGCCCGTGGTGCGGGACGACCTCCTCGCCGCCGTGACCACCCGGCTTGAGCGCGCCGCCGCCGTGCAGCAACAGATCGACGACGCCGGCAGCGGATCTTTCGACCCGGATTTTACGACGCACGAGCCACTCCAGCGCGAACTAGGCCTCACTAGCCGCGAAGCCGAAGTCCTCCTCTGGGTCGCCCAGGGAAAGAGCAACGGAGACACTGCCAGCATCCTCAACATGAGCGAAAAAACCGTCAAGCAGCACATGGGCAGCATCTTCGCCAAACTCGGCCTAGAGAACCGAAACGCCGCTGGCATGAGGGCAGTAGAAGTCCTGCGCAAGAAGCACTAGGCATCCAATCGCAGACCACTGGTGATGGCAGCCTGGCCCCGGACCTTCTTGTCTGCTCGAGATCAGCCGGGGGGCTGCGGAAATCCACTGGGAGGCTGATTGAGCAAGAAACGCCGGTTACCTGACCGTCTGGCTAGGCGGGATGCGGCTGCCTCAGCGACTCGCCAGCGAATACCGTCTGCAATAGGCGCTTGCCGGATTACAGGCTGCGGTTTCCATAACGCACGCTGCCCACCATCCGGTCGTCCGCGCATTTTCACCAACATTCATTCCGGAACGATTATCATCTCATGTGGAAAGGACGCTTTCAGCAGGAAACCTCAGGCCTTGTGCAGCGTTTTGGCGAATCCATCTCCTATGATTGGAGGCTTTACCCGCATGACATCCGCGGCAGCATCGCCCATGCGACCGCCCTGCAGCGGGCGGGCATCCTGACGAAAAAGGATCTCCGGGAAATCACCCGGGGGCTCCGGGAGATCGAGGCTGACATTTCCTCCGGGGAATTTCCGTGGAGCATGGCGCTGGAGGATGTCCACATGAACATCGAGAGCGAGCTGACAAGGCGCATCGGGCCGGCCGGAGCCCGCCTGCACACAGCGCGCAGCAGGAATGACCAGGTCGCCCTGGACATGCGGCTCTTTTGCCGGGCGGAAGTGGACGCCCTCACCGCCTTGATGCGGGATCTCCAGCGCGCGCTCACCGGGCAGGCGGCGCGCTACCGTCATGTCATCATGCCGGGCTACACGCACCTCCAGCGGGGTCAGCCCGTGCTCTACGCACATCACCTCCTGGCCTACGTGGAAATGCTGGAGCGCGATGTCGCCAGGCTCACAGATGCCCGCAGGCGGATCAATGTCATGCCCTTGGGCTCCGGCGCGCTGGCCGGCAGCACCATCGTGCTTGACCGTGAACTCATCGCAGAGCTGCTGGGCTTTGACAGCGTCACGCATAACAGCATGGACGCGGTCTCCGACCGCGACTACATGGCGGAACTCCTTTTCGCCATCGCCCTCTGCGGCATGCACCTCTCCCGGCTCAGCGAGGACATCATCCTGTGGGTCACTGCGGAATTCGGGTTCGTCACCCTGAGCGATGCCCACACCACCGGCTCCAGCCTCATGCCGCAGAAAAAAAACCCGGATGTCGCTGAGCTGACCCGTGGAAAATCCGGTCGGCTCTACGGAAATCTCACCAGCCTCCTCACTACCCTCAAAGGCCTGCCCCTGACTTATAACCGTGATCTGCAGGAGGACAAGGAACCGGTTTTCGACTCGATAGATACCCTGAAACTAACGCTCGAAGTATTCGCAGAAATGGTCCGTGACATGCAGGTGAATGAACCCGCCGTCGCGCGCGCCGTCAGTGATCCCTTTCTGCTTGCTACCGATCTGGCCGACTGGCTGGTGCTTCACGGGATCCCGTTCCGGCAGGCACACGAAGTCATCGGTCGCCTCACCGCGCACAGCCTCTCCACCGGTACCGCATTCCCGGATATCCCGCTCAGTAAGTACCGGGAATTCTGCCCCGTATTCGACAGCACAGTTTTCCAGGTTCTCACTCTGCAACATGCTGTCAAAGCCCGCAAAGCCACCGGTGCCCCCTCGCCGGCAAATATCGCAGCTGAGCTGGCGTCATGGCAAAAACGACTGGCCGGACCAGCCAGCACTTCCTCCAAAAAACGACCAGCCAAATGATAATCGCTCCCCTCCTCAAGCTGCGCCAAAAGCTCCAAAACAAGCGCAACCACATCCTCCATGATGAGGAAAAACCCTTTCTGGACCATCTGGAGGATCTGCGGAAAACCGTCACTAGGATCGTCCTCACGCTTGTTATTTCCGTCATCCTTTGCTTCTTTTTTAATAAGTGGTTCTTCCAGCTGATGAACGAGCCGGCCGTCGCTGCGGGACTCTCCGTTCCGCGCGAGCGGATGCTTCCGGAAACCATCAATAAACTCGACTCCAAGCTACAGCAGGACGCCTGGATGAAAGTCCACGAAGCGGCCCGCGGCGCCTTGCTGCTGGAGGGTGAAGAACGGGAAATCTTTTTGAAACACGCCGCCCCCGACGCTGCCACCCGCCACATGGCCCTGGCGCTCGTCGCGCACCATTTCTCCGCGATGCTGCCGGAGGGCGACCGGGCCGCTTACGCTGCCGAATCCCTCGCCAGACTGCCCCCCCAGGACCATGCGCCAGCTGTGGCTTTCCTGGAGGAACTCCGCGCTGCCAAAACCTCCCCGGACCTTGATACCCCGGTCGCCACCGTCCAAATGGAGGCCCTCGCGCCAGCGGAGGGGTTCATGCTCTCCATGAAGCTCTCGCTCTTCGCAGGGATCATCGTTTCATTCCCACTGCTGCTCTACTTTCTGCTGGAATTCATCCTGCCCGGACTCACTCAGCGGGAGCGGAAAGTGCTCTGGCCCTCCCTCTGTATTGGCTTCGGCCTCTTTTTGCTGGGGGTCCTCTTCGCTTACTTCTTCGTCATCCCCCGCGCCTTGGAGTTCTTCAACGACTACTCTTTTGAAGTTGGCATCAAAGACAGCTGGCGGATAGGTCCATACATCGCCTTCGTCACCACGTTCTCGCTTATCTTCGGGGTCGCCTTCGAGCTGCCGGTCGTCGTGATGGTCCTTGTGAAGCTGGGCCTGCTGGGCTTTGAGGTCATGAACCGCACCCGGTCCTACGCTGTCATCGGCATCATGGTGGCCTCTGCGGTGCTCACCCCCACTGGCGACATGTTTACCATGTCGCTCCTCGGGGCGCCCATGGTCATCATGTACGAGATGTGTATATGGCTGGCCTATTTTCACGAGAAAAAACAGCGCCGGCTGGAGGAAGAGGAGAATGCCCGCGATCTCTCCCGGCGAGCCACCCTCATGGGAGTGGCGACAGTGGAAGCAGCATCCCATTCCCCGCACGATCCTTATGCGCCGCAGGAGCCTAACATTGTGGAGGCTGACATCGTGCCGGAATCACCGCACCCGCACCATCCGGACCCCCAGACTTCCGACGCAGACGCCGACTACGCTCAATACCTCCGTGACCACGCCGCCATGCACGACCATGACCATGGCCATGACCACTATCATACCCATGCTGAGAACACCCCGGTGGAGGAGCGCCCGGTGACACCATTCCCGCATGAAGAACCCACCCCTCAGCCTTCAGCCAGTGAGGAAAAGCCCACCCCTCGCCGGAAAGACTAACAGGCTGAGGTTCCTGAGGTTCATGGCCGGTTTTTTGCAAAAATCCTGTTTGCAACTCCAGCCCTTGCGGATAGACCTGTAAGACTTCACCGCGCGGGTGTAGTTCAATGGTAGAACACGAGCTTCCCAAGCTTGATACGTCAGTTCGATTCTGATCACCCGCTTCCCCCGGTAACGCTCAACTGCGGGGCTGCCCCCCCCCCGGGCTCCGCTGGAAGCGGGTGCTGTGCGCTCCGCTGGGGCGCGAGCGTCCCCCCAGAGTCCCCCCGCTGGCAGGCATTTATTTTGTGATGTGTTGTAACGCCCCGGCCTGTGGCGGCGGATGGATTACATCATGCGCGCATATCTCACCCATCTCCTCCCTGTTTTCTCTGCTGTGCTAACCTGCCCGGGAGTGGCGCGGAGCCAGCCGGGGGCAGTGCTGCCGGGGGCACAAGTGCTGGAGCGGCCAGGGGATGTGGGCGCAGCGTCGGTGGATGACGCTGGCCGGGTGACGCTGGCGGGGGTCTTCAGCAAGGTGGACGGGCAACCGGTGCCGGGCGTCACAAGGTTGCTGCCGGATGGCTCCGTGGACCCGGATTTTCACGCCGGTGCGGGGCTGACGGAGGGGCCGACGGAGATGCCGGGACTGGTGACGGGGATTCCTTCGCTCCGCATGTGCCCGACGCTGGTGAGCTGGCCGGGCGGGGAGTTACTCGGTGATCCTTCGATGGAGATGGAGTGGCCGGGAGGGACACTTGTCAGGGACGAGCCCCTCCAAGGGGGGCTGAGCTTGGTCTCCTGGGCCGTGCTGGATCCAGTAGGGGACGTGCTCCCCGGAGCCCTCCCGGCGATCCCGTCGTCGGCTCCGTTGGTGCCGCAGTTTGTGACCGGGGGGAAAATGACCGCACTGGTGACGCTGCCGGATGCGGCGACGGGGTTTCTGCGGCGAACCCTGCGTCGTCTGGACCTAGCGACGGGTCTGGATGACCCTGCCTTTCTCCCCGCCAACAGCGCCGCAGAACCGCTGCAGGCCATACCGGCGGCGGATGGCGGCACGTGGGTTCTGGAGCGGCCGGTCTCCAGCATCAGCAGCCGTCTTCGGAAGCTGGACGCGTCGGGACGGCAGGCGGCAGGCCACACGCCACGGAGCATCTTCGGCACGGGCGTACGGCTTATGGAAACCGGCGGTGGCGCGTTCGTGGTGAGCACAGCTCAGCGGAGCCTGCAGCTGGGCGGGATAAATACCTACGTGCTGGAGTCGCGCACGGCAATGGATGCGCCGGTGCTGACACTCAGCGTGCCGGGCGTGCCGCCGTTCCTGCCGGAGCCCGGCGGATCAGTGATTATGCAACAACCCTCAGGTGATATAGGTGAGCCGGCCAGCGTGGCGGCAGGCCTGTGGCGCTGGCAGACTGATGGCACGCGGGACGGTGGATTCCACAGGGCGCAGGCCGTGCGGACCCTGGACCGGCTGGCGGATGGCCGCATCCTTGCCGATGGCCAGCGGCGCTACTTGCCAGATGGGTCAGCGGACCCTTCATGGTCGGTCCCCGCGCTGCTGGACGCCGGCAAGGTGCGGTTGCTGCGCAGCGGGCCAGGGGGGCGGGTATACGGCGCAGGGGAGTTCACGCTAGTGGATGGCCAGCCTCGCCCCGGCCTGGCCTGCTGGCGTGCGGATGGCACGCTGGATACGGACTTTGCCCCCGCCGTAGTGCAGGAGAATACCGCGCCGGTGGTGGACATGGCACCGCTCCCGGATGGCCGCGTCCTAGTGCTGCGCCGCAGCGGGTCACATTCCACCCTGGAGCGACTCTGGCCGCACCGTGGCCAGACCGACCCCGGCTTTCAACCCCGCCTGCCGGAAAACGCGGGCTGGACCATGGCAGACGTGCAGCGGCTGGCTGTGCAGCCGGATGGATCCGTGCTGGCCGTGGCCGTCTGGCAGGGGCCCTCCACCTTCGACTGCTGTGCTTGGGCATGTGACTGCTTCAACATCTTCATCAATGTGTCTCAGAATAATATCCTGATGCCTAGCTTTTCGACTGCGACCCGCCGCACCGTGCTGCGCCTCGCGCTGGATGGCGGCGTCACTGTCCTGCCAGTGCCGGAGAGCAGCACGGACACAGCGATCCTCGCCGCAGGTGGCGGGCGCTTTTTCATGGACGGCCGCCGCTTCCTCCCTAACGGAAATGTAGATCCTGCATGGACGCCCGGTGCGTGGTCGGCGGGTGTGCCGCTTTGCCCGCTGGGCAACGGCTGGCTCTGGCCGGACCAGCAAGGGAATGTCCAGCTGGTGCGCGCAGACGGCACGGTGGACCCCTCCTTCACCGTCCGGCTGCCTGCCGGCGTCGGTGCCCTGTGCAGCGGACCGGGCCGCGCGCTGTATTCCGCTCCTCCACAGGGTGCCGCCGGGCCGGCGGAGATCATCCGCTCCTGGGCAGATGGCCGCCGGGACCCCAGCTTCCGCGGTCCCTCGCTGGAACGCCGGAATGAGAGCATCCCCGCAGATCTGCCGCTCATCGGGAATGGCCGGAATGGCTTCCCCTCCAGCCCCGTGGCCATGCTGGTCCACCCGCTTACCGGCCAGCTCTGGGCCGCAGGGGAATTCACCCGCGCCGGTAGTGCTGTGCGCAGCGGCCTAGTGCTGCTAGACGCCAGCGTGCCCGCAGGGTTTGACGCCTGGAGCGCCGCCGCCGTGGGGTCCGGCACCACCGCCGCACCAGACGCGGACCCGGATGCCGATGGCGTGGCTAACTTCCGCGAATACGCGGCCGGCACCGACCCGCTACTGGCCGACGCTGCAGACTCCGCGCTGGTCATCCTGAATACCGATCCCCTCTGCGTCGCCGCGCCGCGCAACACTTCCGCGCCGGAAGTCGTGACCGTGCTGGAAGTCAGCGAGGACCTCCGCACCTGGCGCACCGCTACTGCCGCTGAGGCCGTGCGTAAGACCGTAGACAGCCGCGAGACGTTTGCCCTAGCCCCGGCGGCAGGCCGCCGCTATTGCCGCGTCCGTTACCGCACCCTGTGAACTCACCGCTCCACCATTCCCTCTATCCCGGGCCGCCTTCTGCCTCCGCCGCTGCGGAAATGGAGTGCGCCTGTGACCAGCTGGGACTGGACGGCCTTATCCGCAGCATGGCCGGCGGCCACGAGCCAGCCCTCACAGAGTTTCATAACCTCATGGCCAACCGCCTCCACAGCATGGCCCTCCACATCCTCCAGGACCACGCCGCCGCTGCCGACGCGCTCCAGGACTGCATGGTCAGAGTCTGGCGCTCTGCGGCGAAGTTCGACTGCTCCCGCAGCGATGCCTTTGCATGGACTTCCATGATCCTCCGCGGCATCTGCCTTGACCACCTGCGTCAGCGCCGCCGCCGCGACGGCCGCCTCACCCGCTGGCAGCAGGAACAATCCCTCGCTGAACCCCGGCGAGGCATGGAAGACCTCTTCTTCCGCGAGACCGTCGGACTGGTCCAGCAAGCCATGTCCAGCCTGTCCGCTGATGAGCGCGACTGCCTGGAAAGCGCCCTCTTTACACCAGACACCACCGCCACCGCCGCTGCCCGCATGGGCCTCACCACCGGCACCCTGAAAGTCCGCACCCACCGTGCCATGCAGCGGCTCCGCAGCCTGCTGGGCACACCACCTAACACACCACTATGAATGCCCCCCTGGAAGACCAGCACACCGCTCTGCACACCGACGCCGCCGGGCTCCCTGCCGACACCAACGCTGAGGGGGAAGCCCTGCGCCGTAGCCTCGCCACGATGTGGCTGGCAGAGGCCTCACCGCTCGTCGCCGCCCCGGCGGACTCCCTAGCTAGGGTACACCGCGCACTCGGCATGGCCCCCGGTGCGCCCGCCGCCGTGCGGCCCATCGCATGGCCCTTGGCCGCCCTCGCAGGCTGGGCCGCCGCGGCCTGCCTGACCGTGCTGCTCTGGCGTGGGAGGGCAGGGCACACCACTGCGCCCAGCCCCGCCACGCGGCCACCGCTGGCTCATTCCTCCGCCCCCCTCACACCCCGCACTCCCGCCACGCCGCCCGCTGTTGCCTCACCCGCTGGCCCGGCTGTCATCCAGCCGCTCCACGACCCCGGCCTCCTCCGCAGCGGCATCGCCTCTCTGCGTGCCCGTGCCCGCGAGGCCCGGTCCAGCACCCCCGGCGTTCACCGCCCCGTCATTTTTGAACTCCGTCCTCCCGGCACCCCTAGCAGTGCCGGCTCCCAGGACCATGTGCTCGACATCATCGCCACTGCCCTTGAGCGTGATCTGCAGCGCCAGACCGCCAGCGCCTCCAGCGAAGTCGTCATCGAGCGCGGCTGGGCTACTTGGTCAGCCGACGCCCTCCCTGGCGGCACCACTTTCCGCCACCGCGCTTTCCCGGTGAATGAAGCCGCCACCCTCGGCCTCATGCCCGGCCCAGGCGGGGAGTTCCTCGACCCCACCGGCGGCTGGCTCTGGAGCCCGGATCCTGCCACCGGCGACTACACCGGCCGCGCCGCGCCACCTCAGTTCGACCGCACCGCCTTCACCCGGACAACCCTTGATCAAGCCCCCCTCCCTAACGCAAACGTCCTCCCGGTCCAGGCCCCGGGCTCCAGCATCGCCTCCGCCATTCCAGTCGGCAAAGAAACACCGACTCCCCTTGTTGCCAGTAACTCCTACTCCTCCGCATCCACCCGCACTGCTAACACGTCCACAGCGCTCGGCTACGCCGTGGGCACAGACGACGGCCAGACCATCGTAGCCCTCAGCAATCTCCCCACCGGCGACAGCCTCACCCTCGCAGTCACCGACAACGCCGGCCAACTCACCAACTACACACTCCCCGGCGACTATCGCAGCTTCTCCGCCATCATCCCCAGCAGCCAGATCGCCTCCTTCGCCGTCGTGGCATCCTCCCCCGGCCGCCCCGACGCCCTCATCCTCCAGACCCCATAGACACGCACCCACACTGCCAGGAGCAGTGATGGAAACCAGACGCCAAATTCACAAGCCGGATCGGGCTGGGCGACTACCACGAATTCCGGGCAGGCGGAGCATACATCAGCCTTTTGACATTCTGTATACGTGCTATATTAAGCGGCCAATATTATGCGTATTCGCTTCCTCATTCCTGTTGTGATACTCTGTGCTTTGCTGTTCGTTTCCTGTATGACAGGCGGCGGGGGGGGGGGTGGGGGAGGCAGTTCCCCGTGGTCAGCGCGGCTGGGTGGCACCGGCGGCAGCATTACTCCGCTGGGCCTGCTGCAGCAGGAAATAAAGCTCACACCGCGTCTCATTCCCAGAGGCACCGTGGGCCGGAGCTGGAACCGTCCCATGCGCCCCCGTTACATCACCATCCACTCTACACAAAACTACACAGGGGATGCCTTTGCCCACTCCAAGGCGCTCAACGGCGGAAAGCTGCGGGCCAACCGCCGCCCGGGGGGCAACCGCATAGGGTTTCTGACATGGCACTTCACGGTGCAGGATAATCTGGCCATCCAGCACCTGCCTACCAACGAGCAGGGCGAGCATGCAGACTTCGACGGGCCGGGGAACAACTATTCCGTCGGCATTGAAATGTGCGAGCATCGCGGCAACGATCTGGCCGCCACCATCGACCGCACTGCCAAGCTGGCGGCGTATCTGATGAAGGAACACGGCATCCCTCTGCGCAATGTGGTGCCTCACTACCACTGGCCACGCAAGGGAGCCAATCCCCCCAACAAAAACTGCCCGCATTTCCTCCTCGAAAATGGCCGACCTGGCCAAAGGTGGCAATGGTTCCTCAGCAGAGTGGATGCACACTACCGCCGCCTGATCCCCGGAGCTACTCCCCGTATTTAGTTTTTCATGGCATCATTATTAGTCACCGGCGGAGCCGGATTCATCGGCTCGCACACCGTCCGCCAACTGGCAGAAGCGGGAGAGCACATAGTAGTTCTCGATAACATGGTCCATGGGCATGAGGATGCGGTGGTGCATCCTTCCGTGGAGCTGGTGGTGGGCGACATCGGTGATGCCCAGCTGGTGGAGACTCTCTTCAAGGCGCATGATTTTGAAGGCGTCCTGCATTTCGCCGCCTGGACCCAGGTGGGAGAGAGCATGGAGCAGCCCCTGCGCTACTATCAAAATAACATCGCCGCCCCGCTGGTACTCCTAGAGGTGATGAAGAATCACCACGCGCGCCGCTTTATCTTTTCCTCCACGGCTGCCACCTATGGAAATCCGCAGGCCATACCCATGGCTGAGACTCACCCGCAGGAGCCCATCAATCCTTACGGCATGAGCAAGCTGATGCTGGAGCGCGTGCTGGCGGATTGCGATGCCGCATGGGGGCTGAAGCATGTGATTTTACGCTACTTCAATGCCGGCGGCTCCTCCGCAGATGGGCTCATAGGTGAGGATCATGATCCAGAGACCCACCTCATCCCTCGGGTGCTCATGGCCGTGCTGGGCAGGCTGCCGCAACTCACCGTCTTTGGTGATGACTATCCCACTCCGGACGGCTCGTGCATCCGGGATTACATCCATGTTCTGGATCTGGCCTCAGCCCACGCGCGGGCGCTCAACTACCTCCGTGGCGGCGGCTCGTCCACCGGCTGCAACCTTGGCACCGGAATAGGTGTCAGCGTGAAGGAAATCATCGCCTTGGCTGAGGAAATAACCGGCAAGCCAGTGCCACACGTCTACGGTCCGCGCCGGGCCGGAGACCCCCCCTCCTTGGTAGCGGACCCCTCAAAGGCCAAGGCTGTGCTAGGCTGGGAGGCGGAGCACGCACATCCCCGGCACATGGTCGAGGCCACATGGAAATGGCTCACCGGTCCGCGCGGCGGGCGCTATGGAAGGTAGCGGAGCCCGGACAAATTCCAAAGCCGATAGCCGAAACCGGTCAAAACAGCGCTAGCGGGACACTATTCCCTTAGGACCGGCACTCGCGAAAAACTGCAAAAACTTGCTGGCGGGTTCGCTCCACTCTCTTTCCTGAAGCGCCTGTGCCGCAGCTCTGGTGGGGCCTAGAGTGGAGAAATAGACAGCGGAAAAGGCGCGTTTAATTTCAAGGCGAGCCTGGCTGTCAATGCCCGCTCTCCTCAGTCCCACGGAGTTCAGGCCCTCCACCTGGTTGATAAGGCAGACCGTGCAGTAGGGAGGGACATCCTGAGAGACCGCGCTGTTCCCCTGGACCATGGCGAGGTCTCCGATGCGGATAAACTGGTGGAAAGCGCTCCCTCCGCCGAGGAAGCAGCGGTCACCTATCGTCACATGACCCGCGATGAGCACCGCATTGGCTAGGACGGATTCATTTCCCAGCAGGGCATCGTGCCCGAGGTGGGCTCCCGCCATCAGGAAATTGTTATTGCCGATGATGGTGGCGCCGTCCTTCATAACGCTCCGGTGCACAGTGACATGCTCGCGGAAACTGTTGCCGTCCCCGATCCTGACACCGCTGATGGTAGCGCGGTCAAAGCCAAGGGACTGCGGGTCCCCGCCGATGATGGCCGCCCGCCCCACAAGGTTGTTCCGCCCCATCCGGACGCCGCGCAGGACTTGCCCGTGCGCTTCCACCCGGCAGCCCGAGCCCAGCGCGGTGCCACCTTCCACGATGGCGAACGGGCCTATCTCCACATCTGCGGCGAGGTCTGCGGCGGGGTCCACTAGTGCTGCTGGATGGATCATGCTATCGCTTGCGGGCCAGAATTTGAGCGGACTGCCCGGACTGGAACATATAGCCCAAGCCAAAGTCGATGGTCCTGACAGCAGGCCCGCCGGTCTTGTAAATCTCCGCCAGTCCGGGCTGGTAATAGCCTTTGAAAATATCCAGGGTGCCGGCGTATTTTCCGTAGAAGGTGAGGTCCCATTCCTCACCGAACGAACGGAGCGGAATGCCGCTGTCATCCTCGAGGACCGCACGGCTCTGGCGCAGGATGGCGTTCCTGATGGTGCTGAATTCCTCAGTATGCATCAGATAGGAGGCGCTCTTCAGATAGGTGACCACAGTGCCAAAGCGTTTGATAAAATTCAGATAGCGCGGGTCGCCAGCGAGGCTGGAGTTGCTCACGTCCTCGGTGAAATAATAGATGGTGCGGGTGCGCCCGAAACCAGTAGTGCAGCGCACGGCATACCCCGGGCACGATTTGTTGAGGCCGCTGAGAGGATTCCCGGCAGCGTCCAGCGAGATTTGCTCCACGCTCTGGATGTCATAGCCTAGGCGGGCCGCAAAGACCAACACCAGCGGCAGCGTGCCGCGGAAGCGCGTGCGCTGGAGATCTACGCGCATATCCTTGGTGATGAAGAATGAATAGCTCAGGGCGCTGGTGAGCGATGTGTAGATCCCGTCCAGCCCGGCATCCAGCTGGGCAGAACTGAGCGACGCCATCTCCGGCAGCATCTCGCTGCCTTCGAGCCCGCAGAGGATGTAGTTGCTGGCCCCCGTGAAGAACGCATTGGCAAAGACAAAGTCCGGACCGCTGAACGGATACCACACCGTCGCGGTATTCCGGAGCGGCCCGAGCTCGCTTTGGCTGAATCTGGAAATCCTTGGCTGCTTGCTGACGGAAAACCGGCGCCACAGCTCGTCCATATTCCGGCTGTATCGCTGCCAGTGCGCCGTTTGCCGGGCGCTGGTCAATGGCGACCCCATGGCACCGGCCATCCCGGCCATGTAGCGGGCGGTGTCGTTCAAGGAGGACATATGCCTCGACGAGACTATTTCTGCTTCTGGAATGAGCGCGCGCCTGACTTCAGAGCCGGGCGGTCCGGCTTGGGGAAGTTGGCAGGCAGCCAGGCCGAGGACCGAGGCTGTCAGCAGTAATCTGGGAATCATGAGTGAGTGACCGTAATGGATTGAGGTGTGCGCTGCGGCGCATCAAAGTCAGTCCCGGGTTGCGGTCTACCGCTTTCTTGCGTGAGCCCCTCTTTCTCATTGCCACTCAGCCTCTTTGCGTGAGCCCCCTCTCCGCAGCCGCCATGAACGCAGAGGCCATGGCGTCGGCGGTGTAACGAGATTCCACGGATAGCCGTCCGGCCTCTGCGGTGCGCTGCCGGAGTCCGCTATCACTCAGCATCTTCCCGAGGCTGTCCGCCAGGCTCTGGACGTTCCCTTTTTCATAAAGAATCCCCCCGCCGGTGGCACGCACCAGCTCTGCCAGCCCGGCGTCATCCGGCTCCACTACAGGCACGCCGCAAGCCAGAGCCTCGATGACGTAGAGCCCAAAGGCTTCTCCATATTCCGCAGGCACACTCAGGACGGTCAGCGATTGAAAGTGCGCGATTTTTTCCGCAGCGCTCAATTGCCGCCGCCATGTGACGCGGGGCAGCAACCCAGCCATCTCCAGCTTCGTCTGCTGCTGCCGGATAAAGGATTCATCTGCCATGGTGCAGGTACCGGCGATGCTGAGACGTGCCTCTGGGTGATGCGGAGCCAGGAGAATAAAAGCGTCCACCAGCAGGTGGAGTCCCTTCCCCATGCATTGACGGGCGAGATACCCTACCACCGGCGGGTCAGGCGGAGACTTCTGCGGCGTGCTGCTGCTGAGATCCAGTCCATTCGGAACCACCGCGATGTGCTCCGGCTTCAGGCCCAGCCGCTCCCGCATGACCTCTGCATACCAATCGGTGGCTGCGGTGTAGAGCGTGACGTGCTCACTGTTCGCCCGGAAGAGGTCCCACGCTTGACTGCGAAATGGCTCCGGCAGGGTGTCGATGAAACTGTCCTCACCCTGAAGGCTGCAAATAACAGGAATGCCCATTTCCCTCACAGAAGCGGGTGCTAGGCTGTTCAGCAGGCCGTTGCTCAGCGAGAGAAAGTCCGGCTTCTCATTCGTTAGGATCCAGTTCATGAGCCGCCGCCACTCGGCTGCCTGGCGTCCATGCAGGCCGCGAAACGACTCCACGGTCAGCTCCCCCAGCTGCTGCGGACTGGTCATGGAAGCCCGGTCCGCCAGCGCCCGCAGCAGGCGGGGCGCATCCAGCCAGCGGCGAAAGGGGCGCAGCATTTTTGCCAGCCACGGGACCTTGTGGGTCAGGAATAGATTGACCCCGCCGGTCATCACAGGCAGTTCCGGGCTGGCCGGTGCATCGTCGGTCACCAGAGGCAGATACAGCGGCACCATGAGCGCATCATGCCCGGCGCGCCGCACCGCTTTGATCAGGGCATTATCCCGCAGGCAGGAGCCGCAGTGAAAGGTCCCCGTGCCCGGAGTGAGATGGATGAGCTTCACCGGCCTTTAGAATTCCACGGTCTGCCCGCGCTTCACCACGCTGATGCTGCGCTCCGGCCATTCCTTTTTCATCGCTGCCTCCAGCAGGTGGCTGCGTTCAGGCTCACCATGCACCAGCCAAACATTCTTTTTCGCTCCGGAGGTATTCCGGAACCAGGCCAATAATTCGCTGTGGTCCGCATGGCCGGAAAACCCATCCAGCGTTTCTATCGCGGCGTGGACTTTATACGGCTCGCCAAAGATGTTCACTTCCTTAAAGCCATCCCGGAGTCGTTTCCCCAGAGTGTTTTCCGCACAGTAGCCGACAAAGAGCACCGTCGTGCGGTGGTCACCGATGTTGTTGGAAAGGTGGTGCAGAACACGCCCGGCCTCGCACATTCCAGAAGCAGAGATGATGATAAACGGCCCCTGCATTCCGTTCAGCGCCATGCTGTCCTTGACCTGCCGGACCAGTCTGAGTCCCTCAAATCCAAAAGGATTGGTATTCTGCTCGAATAGCTTCTCATAGACCTCCTGATTAAAGCACTCAGGATGCAACCGGAATATTTCCGTGGCGCTCACAGCCAGCGGACTATCCACATAGACCGGCACATCCGGGATAAGGTTGGACTCAAACAGCTCATGCAACACCACGAGCAGTTGCTGGGTCCGTTCCACAGCGAAGGCCGGAATGATCACCTTGCCACGGTTCTTCAGCGCATTTGTC
>JAYVJI010001003.1:0-2300 GCA_043769435.1 Verrucomicrobiota bacterium | reverse complement strand
GGCTGCTGCCGTGAGGGGCGCGAGGTATCCACGCTGATGGTGAGGTCCCCGGCTTCTTTTTCGGTTAGCAGTTTGGCCTCCAGTCCACGCCCGGTGGTCACTTTTCCCATGGAGGGAGGCGTCGCTGAGACGACAGTGGCCTTCATGCTGCTGAACTGGGCTTCAATGTGCTTTTTGGCCATGGCGGCAGTGATGTCGCCAGTCACGATGACCGTCATGCGCTCCGGTGTATACCAGCTGCGGTAGAAATCCAGAAAGCGCTTTTGCGGTGCAGTCTTGATCACCTCCTCGGTGCCGATGGGTAGTCTGTTAGGCACGAGGGCTTCCGGCATGGTGAATTTGAACCCCTCGATCATCATCCGGAAGCTCACAGAATCCCGTGCGTTTTTTTCGCTCAGGATCACCCCGCGTTCCTTTTCGATGTCCTGCGCCCCGATGATCATGCCGTCCGCGACGTCGCGCAGGAAGAGCATACCTTTATCCATCAGGTCATCCGTGTGGTCGGGCAACTCCAGCTTATAAACAGTCTCGTCGAAGGAAGTGTGGGCATTCGTATCCGCGCCGAACGCCATGCCGAGCCGCTGGAAAAACTCGACCATTTCGTTGGCCGCATAATGCTTGGTACCGTTGAAGGCCATGTGCTCCAGGAAGTGAGCGAGGCCCTGCTGATCATCCGCCTCCATGAGGGAGCCTGCGGCGATGTGCAGCCTCAGACTAACACGTTTTGGCGGTTCCGCATTTGGCAGGATAATGTAGCGCACGCCATTCTCCAGCTTGCCGAAAACCTGCGCCGGATCCGGTTTGAGATCACTGGATTCATGGATCCATGTGGTGAGGGCTACGGCGGGTTTGGCCTCCTGGGCGGCCAGAGGCAGGGTGAGGAGGGTAATAAAAAAAATCGACTTAATCATAGGTAGCGTGAAAGGGAGCGACGGCACACGCGGGCGCTGTCTCATTGAGTGGCAGCTAATCCCGGCCCGGGCATTTGGAAGCGGAAATCAGCCAAAAAGCGCAGTCGGGGCGGTGCGGGCAGGCTGGTTTCGCTGAAAATGGGGGGTTGAAACGAGGAAAGGCTGCCGCTTGGTGACGCTCCCACTCCCCCAACTATGCCCAAGATCGACGCTGCTCTGCACCAAGACAAAAAACCTTCATGGATCAAGGTGAGGCTGCCTTCTGACCCGGTCTTTTGGTCGACGAAGGCGCTCATCTCCGACCTGAAGCTGCATACCGTCTGTGAGGAAGCACAGTGTCCTAACCGCTGGGAATGCTGGAGCCAGGGGACCGCGACGTTCATGATAGCAGGGGACCGCTGCACTAGGGCCTGTGGATTTTGCGCGGTGAAGACGGCCAAGCCATTCGCCCTAGAAGCAGATGAACCGGACCGCGTGGCCGCCGCGACAAAGCGCATGAAGCTCAACCATGTAGTCATCACGGCGGTGGCCCGGGATGACCTCCCCGACGGGGGGGCGCTGCATTTCGCCGCGACCATAGAAGCTGTCCGCCGGGAGAACCCCGGCATCACGATCGAGGTACTGGTCCCGGACTTTAATGGCAAGGATGACGCGCTGGAGTCAGTGATGGCAGCCCGCCCGCATATTTTTAATCACAACCTTGAAACCGTGGAGCGCCTGACGCCGCTGGTGCGCAGCCGGGCGATGTATCACCGCAGCCTTCACGTGCTGAAGCGTGCCAAAGAGATGGCCGGGGGCCGCGTGGCGACCAAGAGCGGCATCATGCTGGGACTCGGCGAGACGGAGCTGGAGATTTTTCAGGCGCTGGATGACCTGCGGGAATCTCAGGTCACGGTACTGACTCTCGGGCAGTATCTCCGGCCATCGGAGAAGCATTTGCCGGTGGTGGAATACATCCATCCCGACCGGTTTGCGGAGTTGAAACTGGTGGCTGAGCGCAAGGGCTTCGAGCATGTGGCCAGCGGCCCGCTGGTCCGCAGCAGTTACCATGCTGCTGATTTCCGGCCGGAGAAGGGCCTGCTGGTGGACTGAAAAGCCGGGGCAGGGGGCATCATCCGGCCCCGCGACCTGCGGGGACGGTTTGCTTTTGTGCGCCTCGTGTCGCTCTGCGGTGTAGGTGTGATTCCAGTTCGCGTTCAAAATGAGATCGCGAAGGCGGCGTCTGCTTCCTTAGGGATTAGGGGCAGGTGGGTAAGCCTGTGCTGGACAGTTGGGGTAAAAGGGATAACTTCCGCGCATGATTATGTTCCCCCCTTTACGTTTTTTGTCTATTGGCATGGTTTCCGCAGTGGTGGTCCTGGCATCGAGCCCGGTGATCGTCAGGGCAGC
>JAYVJI010001002.1:0-5316 GCA_043769435.1 Verrucomicrobiota bacterium | reverse complement strand
TTCGAGTAAATTTCCGTGAAGCCATGTTCGGCTGCGGTGGCTAGGTGGAGGGCATCGGCGGCTCGGAGGTAGGTGGTGGCTGGGGCGGTGGCGAAGACGACTTCTACTCGGTCTATGATGGCGTCGGTGAGGGGTAGCATGACGACGGTGGTTGAGGCGATGTCGGACTTGAGTTGAGCGATCAGTCGCTGGTAATCGGCAGCGGTCGCTACGCCTTCTCGGACCTTGCGGAAGGCTGCTGAGGCGAATTCGGCCCTTCCGTGGTGGGCGGTGTGGATTTCCAGCACGGTGGCAGCGTGCGCCCGCACATCGGGGCTCCCCGCTTCGGCGATTTGGAGTTTCAGCAGGTAGTTGGAGTCGTAGTAGGCCGGACTCATCGGGCGTCGCGTTCCTCAGAGATAATCTCGGTGGAATCTGTGCCTCCGCTGAACGCCCCTCTGGCCAGCATGGCCTCGTATTCCGGCAAGAGTTTGCGGTTCACCCATTTAGACCGCCCGTTGTTGGTGGCTGGAGATGTTTTCTCCTCAACAGCTATGGCGGTCTCGATGAGGTGGATGGTTTCCTGCGTGACGGATCGTCTGTGGGCAGCGGCTATCTGCCTCAGCTTGGCGTGGAGGGCTTCGGGGAAGGATTTAATGACGAGTGCAGGCATACCGAATGGTGACAGAAAACTTCCTTTTAGCAACCCCTTTCCCCTTTCTTTTTTTCCCCGCATCGTCGCTGGTGGACAGTGGCCCTGGAACCCAGTGCCGAGGCAACAGACGTCTCGAAACTTCCCACGCCAGATGATCTGCGGAAACGCAAAGCCGAGGCGAGGGATAAAGCCCGTGCCACGGAACCAGCCACCAAAGCAGAACCGACGGCATCACCAGCGAAAGCCTCCGCTGCACCCGTGGCGAGCACTCCCGATACCGCTACCACTCCAAACGCGACGACCGCCGCACTACAAAAGCCGAATCGCCTACCCGGAAGCCGGGACGATGTCATTGCCCTGATGGGCGAGCGGGCGAATCGCGAAGGCATTCAAAATGGCGTGACGCCACGGCAAATTCTTGAGGCAGAAGTAGCAAATTTTATTCTCGCCCATCATCAAAAAGCCTCCACTGGCAACATCCCCGGCATGGTGAGCGACTATGCGGCCACGGCGCAATTTTCCGGCAAACCGGGCACCACTCGCGAGGCTATCAGCAGGGACGAAACCGACTACCGACGGAATTGAAAAAAACGCACAGCGAAGCCTTGGCGGGCCTTGTGGAGTTCCCCAGCCTCACGGACACCCGAGCCACCGCCGTCTATGAGCTGCAAGTCGCCTCCACGGATATCAAAGGCAAAGCGACCGAACTCACCACGCATGTCCGCTTGGAACTCGCGCGACAAGCCGAGGGCTGGCGGATCACCTCCCACGCCACCGAATCCAAAAAGTAACTGCCCCACCGCCATGTTTGGACTCATTAAAAGACGCAAGCCCATCAATCCATGCTCATTGGTAGCCCTTCCATCGTTGATGTCTAGGCTTCAGCCGATACCAAAGCTGGAGCTGGTGCGGTAGGTAGGTATATGTCTAAAGGCATAATGTGATTCGGCCTCCGACACGCTAATCTAATACAGTTATTACACGTCGCCTATACCTGTCAGGCGATACCATCGCAATGTATTTACATTGCATGGCTACAATTGCAATAAACAATCGGCTACAAGATATATTCCGTAAGGCCTAGAGCCATTTTGGGCTCTGGAACTCCCGCTGAGGCTTGGCCATGGGATGAATTCGGGGAAAGTGTGGGAAGTGATGGAGTGAAACCGCAATTCGCAGAGCAAAGCAGGTCATCCTACGACCTGGCCAAGGTAAAAATGCAATCGCTTTTCCGGAAAAAGGACAGGCCTTTCTTCGATTCGCAGAGCGAGAGCAGGTCATCTTACGACCTGGCCAAGCTAAAATGCAATCGCTTTTCCGGAAAAAGGACAGGCCTTTCTTCGATTGGCCCGCGATGCGATGAAGAATCAGCAGACCCGTGTCGTCCGCGGGCAATGCCACGCCGTAGGGTCAAGGCACCGCTCGATGCAGCCGCTGCGTCACCACCGCACGCCAGTCAGCACCGGCCTGCGCTTCCACCCAGGCCGTCACTCCAGGTGCCTTCGACCCCTCTAGGCTGGCTATCGCATAACGTAATGCCCCTTCCGATACCCCGCCCTTCGCCTCCAGCCAGGCCATCCATTCCACCAGGTCCTCTACCTTCCCCGCCTTCCCCATCAGGCTCCCCGCCGCCATCGCTGTGGCATCATCAAATGGCAATTGCCCCAGAATCTCCCGCCCCTGCGCCCCCGCCATCCCCTCCATCTGACGCAGCGCACCCGCGGTCACGATATGATTAGTCACCGCATCCTGATGCCCCGCCCATTCTACGATATCAAAGAGTATGCTCTGATCCAAAGTCGCAGATTCAAGCACTCGCCGAAGCATCACCGGCAAGTGCGGCGTGCCTTGGAGAAACTTTGCCGTGGCTGCAAAATCACGCCCCAGCGACTCCCGGATAACATCTGCGAACAGATTGAAATTTGCCCGGCTATCCATCCCCGCCATGGCTGCGAAAGCCGCTGGAGGGTCTGTCTTTGCCAGCCCTCGAACGACCGATGGCAGCAACTGCTGCCGGACACCTGGGTCATTCAGGCCATCCAGTGCCTGCATTGCCACCAGCGGATTCTCAAAGCATTTCCCCGTGCTCCATAGCTGAATCATACTCTCATGATCATCCGGGAAAAGCGCCAGCGACTCACGCAGCACACGCTGTAACGTTCCAGGATCATCCGTCTGAAATTCCTCAATGGCCGCTGGTGCGAAGGCGAGAAACCTCGCGCGATCCGTGCAATGCAGCAGCGCCTCCATTGCGGCAGCAGGCGCAGCCTTCGCCGCCTCAGCCCACATTTTCAGAGCGAGCTGGAGTGGCTGGATGCGGCCCTGTGCCAGCTCCCGGCAAGCGTCCTCAGGGGATTTCGCCAGCTTCTCGTGAAACGCATCCCAGAGTTTTTTCGTCCTGCTGCGCAGCGCGAGAAAGCTGGTATCTCCCACGCTGCTGGACGCAGCTTTGCGCACGTTGTTAACATCTAGCGGTTCACCGGAGGAGGCTGATGCCTTGCCCTTCGCGCTGCCCTGCGCATCCGCAAACTCAGAGCTGAGAAGAGCCCGCTTCATCGCCATACCGAGGAGAATTCCGAGGACGAAATATCCAAACAGCCAACAGAAAGAGTGAAGCCGGAGTTTCATATCAATGGGGTGGTTTCCATAGAGTTTCATAGGCCGGGAAAATCTCCTTTTCGGCGAGGAATTCCAGCAAACCCCGCGCATCAGCACCAGCGGGCAGATTCATCGCCAGGGCCCGCAAAAGTGTGGGATCTTTTTCCCAAACCGTCGCCGCCTGACTCCGTTGCCACGCAGCCCTGTCTGTAAACGGCACCCGTCCGTCCATGCTCGCCAGCAGGCCTTCCGGCGGGGAAATACCGGAACGCTGTAGCGCCGCCGTGTCAGCGAAAACAGAATCCATTGGAGTAGCCACCGCACCCAGCTCTGTGAACCCTGGCACCTTTGCGGCTAGTGCTAGTCGGACCAGCGCCGGCGTATTTTCTGGAAGAGTTCCGCCTGCTTTGATAAAGGGAATCGCCAGCGCCGTCTGTGCGGCTTCGCTGAGAGAAGGATTCGCCAGCAACACTCCCAGCACTTCCCGCGAGTGCCCGTACTGCTTTGCCATGCTTTGGAATACGCTGTTCGGCACACCACTCAGATCAGCCGCCATATTTGCGGTGCCTGCCTTCGCCAGTCCTTCTCCACGCCGCCCCGTACTGTATGCACCCAATCCAGCGGCTTCCAGTTCATCTGGACCAAATTTTGCCAGCCGGAGTGCCTGGTCCATGACCTGCGGAAAGTCGCGCGCCGCTTTCAGACTCACCGTCAACGCTGCTATCTCTTCCAGCTTGAGCCCGTTGAGCAACGCAGCAACCTGGGCACCAGTCCGCTTGTTGGGATAGCGCGAAGTCAGCGCGGCCCATGCCTCCGCTGGTGCCGGACACGCCGGACCAGAGGCTAGCATTTTCATCACACGCGCCGGCGCGAGTTCCGCCAGCTCATTCCAGACGGTTTCAGGAAACTTTCCATTGAGTGCCTTGCTCTGGCTGACCACAGCCGCCGCTATATCAACCCTGCCGCTCAGCAACATAGGCATCAAAACCGAAGCATCCCATTCCGGATTCCACGACCCGGACCCCATCATTCCGAGCAGCCATTCCGGGGACGTCTCCGCCAGCCCCAGCGCCATCATCGCCCGCGTATCACTCCCCACCTGCTCCCAGTATTTTTCAGCAAGCCCCGGATGAGTAAAGGCCGTGGCCGCGATCAACAGTTCCCGCGGCAGAGCAGAAGCCTCATCAGCGATTAGCGCTTTTACCTCCGCTTCACTCAGACTCAGCAGCGCCTTACAAACCGCAACAACAGAACCGGGCACATCCTGCAAATCCCCAGCATGAGCGGCCAGCCGCGCTGATTCTCGCCCAAAACTCCGTGTAGTTTTAGCCGGAACTGTTACTTTTGCTGATGCCTGTGCAGTTTTATTTTCCCCGACAGAGGTGCCAGACCAATTAACTGCGAAAAAGAAACCGCAGCCCACTGGCAAGAGTTTAGATAATAGCTGTTTCCATTTCATGACAAAGACTCCCATAATACCGCGCTAGAAAAATCCCCGATAGGAAATTCGACTTCTGAAACCAAGTCGCATCACTCCGAAACCTTTCGTGAGTTTGCGCAACAGGACTGGAATAATGAAGTATTGTTCCTCTCGTAGAGCGGTAAAGATTTTGGGTGCTTTCAAAGAGTCCTCAATAATTCTATTGCGCAATTCTGCGATTTTTATTGTATGTCTACCGAGCCTCTCATCCTGAAGCCACTCCCGATAACCGGTCAGCCCAGCAGCATTAATATCACACTCTAAAACCTTGCCGTAAGACTCGCGAAGATTCGCAAACCAATTCTCACCCCACGCTGTAGAACCAACGTTCTTGACCAAAAGTCGAAGTGCGTCAACTGGAAGTGAGATTAATGAAGGAATAACACTAGTATCGGCTCTCGATATTCTGCAATAACGAATCTGATCACACAACACTCCATCATTGATCCACTCAAACAATAAGTCAACATCTATGTGAAGTCCAAGATCAATAATGGTTAGTGGAGTATTTTGAGCCGAGCAATGCAGCACTACAAAATCCATGAATCTATTCCAAAATTGATCTTGGAAGTTTGAAC
The DNA here is from genome assembly GCA_043769435.1 of Verrucomicrobiota bacterium. Lineage (GTDB taxonomy): Bacteria > Verrucomicrobiota > Verrucomicrobiia > Verrucomicrobiales > V1-33 > JAYVJI01. Next base: position 26 of record JAYVJI010001002.1, on the reverse strand, counting down.
AATCAGACAGTCTGCCAAGGGCAACG
>JAYVJI010001001.1:0-4012 GCA_043769435.1 Verrucomicrobiota bacterium | reverse complement strand
TCATGGCACTGGCAGCCCTCCTCGCATCTGGATCGAATGCCTTATTCGCGAGGACCTGACGCTGGTAGTTTTCTTTTTGATTCAAGGCGGCTTGTTCGGGGCCAGCTTTGCCGAGAACTGTGGCCAACTCGTTGTTCCCGGGGAGACTGTTGTCATGACCAGAGTAGCTGAACATCCATGCTCCGTTGTCCGCCGCGCTGGCCTGGGCCGCATCCGGCGCGTTTCCGGCTGTCCATGCGAGCTGTTCCGCCCGGGGCTGGGCGGCAATAATCCGGCACAGTTTATCAAGGACCGGCAGACGCGGGCCGGCAGCTGTAGATAGGCTAGGGCTCTCCAATGCCGGCGCGGTCTTGTCCCCGGCTGCTGGTGAGGGGACTGGTCGTGCGCTATCCATCTCGAAATGTAACTTCACGCCGGGGACCGCTGCGTGAGCTGGGGCGCAGGCGGCCAGGCCCCATGCCGAACTGGCACTGATAGCCGCCGGGCTGATGGGCTGATAACTTTCCGGAGGACGGATGCTCTCTGCGATAACAAAAGCCGTGGCCGTGCTCTCCATGCGCCAGAGCGCCAGCCGGGCGCGTTCCTGCCGGGTGGCCTCCCGGGCCATGCGCTCCCGGCCGGCCTCCATCCGGAGCATGCTGCGCGTGATCCATGCCATGGCCCCCGCCGGCAGGCAGACGCACAGTAACACGGCCATCCAGAAAACAGCGCGGCGCATAAGTCAGGCGGTGTGCAGCGGACGGGCGAACATGTAGCCTTTTCCTCTAACTGTTAGTATGACGCGCGGGGCCGCCGGATCATCCCGCAGCTTGCTGCGGAGATTTGCCACATGCATGTCGATGGTGCGGGTAGCGCCCGCGTGATTGCTCAGCCGCCAGACGCGGGCGAGGATTTCCTCCCGGGTGATGGCTCTCCCGGCGTGTGCGGCTAGGTATTGGAGCACGTCCAGTTCACGCTGGGAAATCTCCCCGCGGGTGCCGTCCGCGTAGCGCAGCTCACGGCGGGCCACGTCCACCTCACCTCCGGGAAAGGCAACGCTGCGGACCTCAGCAGGGCGCTCCGGAGACCGGCGTAAAACAGCATGAACTCTAGCCAGCAGCTCCCGCGCCCCAAACGGCTTCACCATGTAGTCATCCGCGCCGAGGTTCAGCCCCTTCACGCGATCCGACTCACTCCCCATCGCGCTGAGAATGATAACCGGCGTAGTCGGCCGCTGCGTCCTCAGGGCCTTGAGTATGTCCAGCCCGTTGCCAAATGGCAGCACCAGATCTAGGAGCAGGAGATCATAGCTGGACTGCAGTGCCTTCTCCATACCCTTCTTCGCATCCCCGGCGGAGAGGACTTCGTAACCAGTGGCAGACAACGCATCTAGCACGCCCGTCCTAATGGCGGTATCATCTTCGATCACGAGAACAGTAGGCATAGCGGATTGGGTGGGAACATTATGTACACGGAAATCCGCACTGTGCCACAGTTCGCGCAGAGTAATTGTAAAGGCCCGGTAAAATCCGACGCTTCGGGAAGAATCCAATCGTAAAGCGGTAGCTTCAGTTAGCTGAACTCCCGCCCCATTCCCGCAGCCGCTGGTCCATAAAAAACGGAACGAGTGGAATGAAGGAAGCGGCGAAAACCAACAGGCAGCGCTTCCATGGCCACCGGGCTTCTAGGAGGACGCGCAGCAGGGCCACGCAGAGTGCTAGGAAGAGAAGGCCATGGATCATTCCCGAAATCTGCACCGCCATGGGTTTCTGCGCGAGATACTTCAGGGGCATGGCGATCCCCAAGAGAAACAGATAGGAGGCGGCTTCGGTGAACGCGATGACACGGAGGAATGGGACAGGAGAGGGCATCATTTCCATGTGTGGCATCGCTGAGCACAGCGCACAAGCGCAGGGCCCGGAACTGCGCTGAATGCGCTGGGGGACGCGACCAAAAATAATCATTCAATTCTGCTGGGCTTTTTTCCGCCTTCCTTCGTTCCGGTTCGTTCACAGATCCCTGCGGATAAGCGCGTTGCCCGCATTTGTTGATAGAGAAGTGGCGGGCTATCTCCGCTTTCTCCGCTGCGCTCCGGTTCACCGTGCCCACCGTGCCTCGGAAGGCAGAAAAAAATCCTGCGCATTATTTGGTCGTTTATTTCTGGCCGGGTCCTTGAGTGAAAATTCCTCAGGGGATCCGTCCCGCAACTGCGGTGAGGCGCTGGGCAAAAAGATATGCATAGGAAGGGACTTCATGAAAATATTCCGCATCACATTTTTTCTTTCCGCCGTATTCAGCAGCTACCTCGCCGCGCAGACGGTGACCACGACCCGCAGTTCCACAGTGAAACTGCCGCTTCCGAAGTCGGAGGAATCATTTCACTTTCTGATCTATGGTGACCGGACAGGCGGGGTGCCGGCGGGCTTGCCGGTGCTGGCCCAGGCGGTGGCGGATACGAATATGCTGAGCCCTGATCTGGTGATGACTGTCGGGGATCTTGTGAATGGTTACTGCGGCCAGGCGGAGTGGGATAAAATGGCGGCGGAGTATTCCGGCATCATGAATGGACTGAAGATGCCGTGGTTTCCGGTGGCGGGGAATCACGATGTCTACTGGCGTGGGCAGGGGAAACCGGAAGGGGAACACGAAGCGAGCTTTGAGCGGCATTTCGGGCCGCTCTGGTATTGGTTCAAGCATAAGGACTGTGCCTTCATCGCGCTCTTTTCTGACGAGGCTCCCCCGGGTGTCGCGAAGGACTTTACCAACCCCATCGCTCAGGGAATGAGCACGCAGCAGATGGAGTGGCTGGCGGCTACTCTGGCGGAAACAAAAAATCTGAAGCACACGTTCGTCTTTCTTCATCATCCGCGGTGGATAGTGAAAGGCTACCCGGGAGCGCAGTGGGACGGGGTTCACACCTTGCTGAAGGCCTCGGGAAATGTGCGCGCGGTTTTTGCCGGACACATTCACCGGATGCGTTATGATGGAACCCGTGACGGCATTGAGTATATCACGCTGGGAGCGACTGGGGCCTCGATTCCAGGTATCTACCCAGCAGCGGGCTACTTGCACCACATGAATCTGGTGACGGTGCGGCCTGAGGGGGCGACGAGCTGTGCGCTGCCGGTGGGCGCGGTCATCGACCCTAAAAAATTCACGCCGGAATTGATAGCGGACATAGACCGGACCCGGGTGATGCCGCTGGACGTGGAGCGTGCGCCCATAGCAGTGGATGCGAACGGACAGGGCGCGGGCCTGGTGGAATACAGCATCACGAACCCAGTGCAGACGGACATAGAGGTGACGGTGCTGCCCAGTGATTTTCCTGGAGAATGGGTGAGCACAGCGGATCTCCACAGCATGGTGATAAAGCCCGGGGAGAAGCGGTCCGGGGCGTTTTCGCTGATCCGCGTGAAGGCCGGTTTTGATGACAGCTTCCACGCCCCGTCTGTGGAGTTTCGCGTGGAGTTGCTGCGGCCGGATGCCCGCATTCCATTGCCTCCCCGCACAGTGGATATCCCGGTGGTGCTGCGCGCGCTGCCGGCGGATTACTTCCAGCCGACGGCTGAGGAGCGGACGCTGAGTCTTGATGGGAAGTCGGCCATCCGGATCGAGACAGGCAAGAGGACGCTGCCGGATGGGCCGTTCACTGCCGAGGGCTGGATCAAGGCGGCGGCCGGCGTGTCCGGGGACATCATCAGCAAGGCGGAGCAGAGTGAATATGCGCTGGGACTTTCCGGGGGGCAGGCGGGTTTTCATTGCCACCTTGGCGGTCGCTGGATCAGTGTCATAGCGGATACGCCGTTCCCGGCGGATACGTGGGTACACGTGGCAGGGACCTATGACGGCACTAATGTAAAGGTCTATGTGGATGGCGCGGAAGCCAAGTCAGTAGCAGCCAGCGGAGCGAGGACTCCGAATTCTCTGCCGGTATTCCTGGGTGCCAATCCGGATGCGCGGGCGAATCCAGTGCAGCGGCTGGTCGGAAGCCTAGATGAGGTGAGGCTGAGTTCAGCGGTCCGGTACACCGGGG
>JAYVJI010001000.1:0-3373 GCA_043769435.1 Verrucomicrobiota bacterium | reverse complement strand
GTGTTGATAGTGGCTCCACCGGTAAAATTAGCGGTATGATCTGCTCCGTTCCATGAGCCGGCGGTCAGCAAAGGGCCCGCATTGACACGCATGGTGATCTCACCGTTCACCGGGTTGGGACTGACTCCGGTAGTGTTATGGCCCTTGTTTAGAATATTCCGCAGCGAGGTGACGTTAGTAGGGTTGATCCACGCGGACAGGGTGATCGGGCCCAGGATCTGAAGGTTCGCAGGATCTCCGAGATTTACTGCCTGATTGGTCCCATTAAGCACGATGGCTGAAGCCGCGGTGCCATTGCGGTCAGGACCGAAGGTGGGGGCGTTGTTCAAAGTGCCGTTATTGCCACCGGTCGCGTCATTGGCGTTCCCGTTCAGCGGATAGCTGCTGACCGGCCCAGGTGAAGGCTGGCTGACCACCGCAGAGCTGAATCCATTGTCGCCGCCAGACGCCGCAGTCGTCACGTAGTAGCGGGTGGCAGCCGCAGCCGAGGCATAAGTCAGCGGCGTGGGAATAGCAGCCGCTAGGCGCGGGTCTGAGCCGTCCAGGGTGTAATAAATCTGCGCCCCGGCGGGAGTGCCCGGGATGCTCATTGTCAGCTGATAGCCGCCCGGCACACTGCCGCCATGCTGGGAGAAATCAGCGGCCTCCAGCGCTGGATACAGCCCATCCACTTTCAGCATGCGCAGCAAATTCTGAGGGTTCGTCTGATCCGCTAGGTTCGTGCGCATCGCTAGGAAATCCAAAGGAATATTATCGATAACCCCGGCACCATTGACCGAGTCTCCGGGGATGCCGCAGAGATTCTTCCACGTAGTGATAACGGAAGCGGCGGTGGCATAACGTCCGGCGTAGGGCACGATGGCCTTGGTGATATTCCCCGCCCGGGCATGCCAGCGGGCGATGGTCGCCGCAGGGGTCAGCGCTCCACCATTGAAAAAATGCCTGCGGATATGGTCGGCATACCTCAGCCGGTATTCCGGCGAGGCCATCAGCTCCTCGTGCATCCACTGAGGATTGGAGAAGGTGAAATTCGTTTGATTACTGCCACCCCATGGACCGGTCTGATCCGTGGCTGCCACCCCCCTGCTGCCAGCCCAGCTGGAGGCACGCAGAGTATGCTCCGCGTCATGGTTGAAAAAACTGAAGCCGCGCTCGCCGTGGCGGTCGCGCATTCCGTGCCAGTTGTTCGGCTGGTTGAACGGTCCGAGAAAGCCGGAGAGGCAGGCGTCGCCGTCGCCGGAATAGAAGAGGGCGAGGGTGTAGGTGATGAGGTTATCCACATCCAGCAGGACTGGAAAGGCCGGGTTCCGGGTGCCATTAGGATTGCGCCCGAGGATCCGGAAGTAGTTAGCATTCGTCGGATTTGCCTTCACCTCCTTGCAGCGGTCCCACAGGTCTTTCCATGCTGCTTTGCTGCCGTCAGGATTCGTTAGCAGATAGCCATCCGTCGCTTCCGTGGAAAAAGCTATGCCGGAGTAACGGTCCTTGTTCTTCACCACATCATAGTTGTCCTTGTCCCCGCCGAGATAGGTCTGGCCGTAGGAATTTTCCGGGCGCTCATGGATTTCGGCGATGCCCCAGTAGAGGCCATTGAGATAGACGTGGCAAAAGCGGCTGCGGGTCCAGTTCTGGCCCATGGCGCCCATGAGTTCGCGGCAGAAGGGATCGCGCACGAGCGTCTCCTCCACTCCCCCCGGGCTGCCGGACCATGAGTAGTTCTGGCTAAAGCGGAGGTCGAAGGTGTCGAACTCGCCCGCGCCGTCTGCGCCGTAGAGGCGGTAGTTGAGTTTGCCGACGCCGTAGTCCTGGCGGAGGAAGATGCGGAAGCTGTGCTTCACGGAGGTGTCCGCCCGGCTGGCTCCGCCGCGTAGACGCAGGCCGCAGTTTTCACCGAACTCGCCATGTCCTGCCTCCGGCGTTAGGCCGGGCTTGGTAATGTCCAGCATCTCAATGCTGCCCGGGCGCTCCCATGAGAAGCCGTGGCCGTTGGTGCCATTCACATAGATGCCGGTGGTGGGGTCGGTGAGATTGTTCTGCTGCGAGACGACGGAGATGGTGGGAATCTGCGTGAGCGCATCCCGGATCTGCGCCGGAGTGTAGGCTGCAGTCACCGCCGGTGTGAAGCCGAAGTTGAAGGCCTGACCACCGTTCGTCGCTGCATTGACGGGCCATCCTACCGGAATGATCCCGGAGGGCCCCCCAGCTGTGGATAGTGTGCCTTTGGTCTGGCTCATGACATTGGCTAGGAAGATATAGGTATGCGTGTCCACGTTAGTGCTCTTCCAGTTTGGCTTGAACGCCCGCGCCCGCACCACCCGCGTCCCTGAATATGAGCCTCCGGGGTTTGCTATGGCAATGGGCACGGTGTAGGTCGTCCCGTTTGTCATGGTCGGATCGCTGTTGTCCAGTGTGTAGCGTATCACCGCGCCGGAGGTCGTGGAGGTGATGGCCAGATTGAATGGAGCATCATAGAAGCCCCGCTTATGGCTGTATACCGTGTCCTTCACTTCCTCATAATACCACGGCGTGTTATTCAGCGTCCCGGGAGTGGCTGCTGTTAGATAAACGTTCTGGGTGGTGCTCAGTGCGGTGCAGAAAAGCTCAGCCGAGAGCAGGAAATTGTCATCTCCCACTGCGGAGTTGAGTCCGTGAAACGCCAGCACGTTGCCGCTGCCCGGAGTTAATGCGGAAATCCACGCGCTAAGGTCAATAGTCTCAGCACTCAGGCCCTGCCCCAGCGTGCGGTTTAACGTCGCCGTGCTGTTTTGATCAGGACTGGCGGGCGCATTCCGGCGGGCTATTTCCGTGCCGTTCAGATAGGCCACGAATCCATCATCATAACGCACCCTCAGCGAAAGCGCCGTGAGCACGCCCGGGGCCGCCACGGTAAAGGGCAGCCGCCAGTACGCTGTGGGGCTGTTGTCTTTCATCGCCATCTGAACGTCTGTCCGGATAAAGGGACGGTAACCATTGAGTTCAGTCCCCAGCACCTGCACTTCGCCCAGGGAGATCACCACAGCATCATCCGCGCCCAGACCGCCAGTGATATCACGGGCGCGGCTTACTTTGACAAACTGGCCCAAGACAGGATTTCCACCGTTTGCGGCAGCAGCGTCGTAAAGCAAATCTGCCGGCCCGCTGAGCACATTGGCAGGGTTCAACCGCGCGGAGGTGTGGAGCACCGTGGTCCCGTCCACATCCAATATGGTAATGGTAATGTCGCGCAGACGCTCGGGACAGCATCCCTCGCGGTTGTGTAGGTTTACTTTGGAAATGGCGGTCCGGCGATTCAGATTCACCTGCCACCATGGAGTGAGATCAGTATTGATAGTGTGAGTGAAGTCATTGTTCACTCCGTTGATGCCCAGCGGCG
>JAYVJI010000999.1:0-5932 GCA_043769435.1 Verrucomicrobiota bacterium | reverse complement strand
GAGAACCTCCGCCCACTTGTAGCTGTAGTAGCCGGCGGCGTACCCAGTGGGGCTACCGAAGACATGAGTGAAGCGGCGGGCCATGGTCGGAGGCCTTGTCTTGAGGGGCATGAGGTAGCCTTTGAGCATTTCTTCGATAGTCGCGTCAAGGTCGGCTCCATTGGCGATCTCGTTGACGCGCTCGATGTGGAGGCCCAAGTCCATGCGTCCAAAGGCGAGCTGGCGCATGGTGGTGACGGCTTCCATGTAGTTGCGGGCTGCCAGCATTTTCTTGAGCAGGCGGGCGGGCAGGGGCTCGCCGGTTTCATAGTGCCGGGCGAAAAGATCCAGGCTGTCCCGCTCCCAGCAAAAGTTTTCCATGATCTGGGAGGGCAGCTCGACGAAGTCCCATGCCACATTCACGCCGTTGAGGGATTTGATGGTCACCTGTCCCAGGAGGTGGTGGAGCAGATGGCCAAACTCATGAAAAACGGTTTCGACTTCGTTGTGGGAAAGGAGGGCCGGCTTGCCATCAATGGATGGAGACATATTTCCAGAAATGAGGCCGAGGTGTGGCTCCCGGTCGTTTTCGCCTCGCGGTGGAGAGCCCGTGCGGAGGTAGTTCATCCATGCCCCTCCCCGCTTGGCATCCCGGGGATGCCAGTCAGCATAGAAGGAGCCCAGATGCACGCCCCGGTCAGAGCGGACCTCATAGAACTTCACCTCGGGATGCCAGACCTCCACGGCGGTGCTGCCTGCGGGGATTTCTGTGCCCGGCTCGCGAAAGACTGCTTCGCGCTCGACTATGTTGATGCCGAAAAGGCCTTCGCACAGCCGGAACATGCCACTGAGAACGCCGTCGATCGGGAAATAGGGGCGCAATTCTTCACTGTCAAAATCATAAAGGGCCTTGCGCCGGCGCTCCGACCAGTAGGCGGTCTCCCATGGTTCCAGTGGTTCCGCTGGCTGCTTGAGGGACTCGGCCTTGAATTCCTGGAGTTCTCTCACCTGGCGGGTGAATGTCTGGGAGATGCGCTGCTGGAGGTCGGTGGTGAACTCTAGGGCGCGCCGTCCGGTCCGGGCCATGCGGCGCTGCAGGACCAAGTCCGCGAAGTTTTCCCGGCCCAGAATGACCGCTTTTTCCTGACGCAGCGCCAGGATCCGGCGGACCAGCGCAGTATTGTCATGCGCTCCGGTATGGCCTACTTGGCTGCTGGCGGTCCAGATTTCACGGCGAAAGGCTTCATCATCGAGAAACTCCAGCACAGGAATGAGGCTGGGTGCCTTGAGGGTGAAGCGCCACGCTGGGTTTTCCTCAGTTCCACGGTCCTTGCTCCGGGCGTCGGACGCCGCAGCGGCGAGCGCAGATCCGGGTAGGCCCGCCAGCCTCGCGGGGTCCTCTATATACATTTCCCATGCGTTGGTGGAGTCGAGGACATTTTCCGAATACTTCTGTGTCGCACTGGCCAGTTCCGCCTCCAGTTCCTCAAGCCGCTTTTTTTGCTCCACGGGAAGGTCCGCGCCGTTCTGGCGGAAGTCTGCCATGGTTTCCTCAAAGAAACGGAGGTTTACGCCGGTGAGTTTTTTGGCGTCCGGAGTCTTGCTCCATGTCTTTAAGAGATCCCAGATGGCCTCGTTCAGATAAAGCCTAGCAAAAAATTCCGTGACTGGTTGGAGCATTGCGTTATACGCTTCCCGAAGTGCGGGGGAATTGTTTACGCTGTCGAGGTGGCTCACCTTCCCCCACGCTTCATTGAGCGGGAGCAGGGCTTCCTCAAAGGCTAGGAAGGTGGTATCAAAAGTCATCCGTCCCCGGTCCGTTCCGCAGAGGGAATCGAGCCGCGCTTCAGCTTCGGCCAGCGCTTTGGTGATGTCTGGCACGACCTTGTCAGGCGTGAGCTGGGACCACTCAATATGGAAACGGGAGTCGAGAAAAGGATGTTGGGTCATGGGAACAGTAAGGCCCATCAATGCAGCCCATGGATTTTTCAAGGGCTGGTCACCGGTAATCCCAGTCCCCGTCCGCATGCTATTTATTTATTCCTCCGCCAGCCGCTCGTTTCCTTTCCGAGCCCGGCGTCCAGCGATCTGCAGCAACGCCTTCAGAATCTCGCAGCCAGCCACCGGGTTGCTTTGGAGGAAACTCTCAAATGCGTCCCTCGAAATGCTCCAGACTATGGAGTTGGTGCGCGCATTGACCCGGGCGCTGGCGATAGCTTCCTCCTCCAGAAACCCCATCTCACCAACCGTCTCGCCGGCCTCCACGTAGCCGAGAGGCTTTAGTTCATCCGCAGATTCCAGCACCACCGCCAGCTCACCGCTGACTACAAAATGCAGTCCTGCGGCCGGGGCTCCCTGCTCTAGAATAGTGCTGCCCCGGAGGTGCTCGATAGCCTGACCAAAACTGTAGAGGGCATCCCTCGCAGACTGGCTTACAGAATTAAGAATACCTAGGGCAGGTAGTGTGGAGTCGCTCATGGTCTACGACAGGATAGGGTTACCTCCTGCGCAACTGAAAAGCAATGTGGTCGGTGGTCGGTGGTCGGTGGTTTGCCGACGTGGCTGTCGATGGCCCGGTCTTTTTGGGGTGGGGGACGCGGAAAAAATAAAAATCAAATCCTGCTGGTCTTTTTGGCAGCTGATTTCGTTCAGGTTTGGTTGCCCTAGGGAGTCAGGGTCGCGCTGGTTCTGAAAAAGCCCTTTCCAGATATTGGCGTTGTCAGTCTCCACTGAATGTTCTGACTCACACCAGAGGTGGATAGAACAGTGGGGGAGGGAGTTTGGACCGGTATCCATTTCGCCATGTCGGCGGATTGAAATAGCAACAGGGGAGCATCTATCGAGAGCGTGCGGCGCTGGGCGGATATCCATGGCATGCGCTGCGCTCCGCTGCCGTTGAGGGATATTGCTATACCGGGCCGGGCGGACTTCAGGTTTGGATTGAAGCCGGTGGCGTACTCCATAAGGTTGGTAAAACCATCGTCGTCGGCATCAAGGCTGAGCAGTGCCTGAGAGATGGTGTGTGCGGGGAAATTCGACCGTATCCATGCATCGACCGGCCAAGCTTCATCCGGACCAATGTCAATTTCAATCCCCTGTTTGCGGGGAAATCCATCCATATCAACCGCCTGCGGACCGGTTAACAGGGGATCACTAAACCCGGCATCCCTCGCTGGTGATGACGGCAGCAAATGAAAGTCACCGGCGGCAGCATTGACAAACTGAGGGTTGGTGAACTTCCCGCCGGAGTCCTGCGGTGTGCCCAGTGCAGAACTCATAGCAACAAAGGAACCATAGCTTCCACAGCAGCCGTCATCGGGGTAGAGGGCGAAGTCGCCCTGCCCGCCCGTTGGCGCATACCAGAGATTGTTGCGGAAAATCTGCGTGGAGTTTCCGCCGTTTACGAAAAAGAATGAAGCCAGTTGATCCTCCGATGGGATCACCAGATTGTTTTCGATGATATTTCCTGAACCGTATTGAATGAAAATCTCTGATTCGAAGGGGTCGCCGGTTCCGTTGTGGTAGAATAGGTTATTCGCAATAGTATTGCCCTCCGCTCTGCCAAATTCAGCATCAGCAGAGCCAAGGATCAGCCCATTGCCGGTGTTGGCGGTGAGTATGTTGTTACGCACGATCACTCCCTGCGCCACGAATCCCGCGTTCTCTGCGGCTATTTCAATGCCGGCATCTGAGGTTTCGACGCGGTTGTGTTCTATGATAATGTCCCGGCCCCCATCAACGTAGATGCCGGCCGCTGTGATTCCCTCTGTCTGGTGGATATTCCAGACACGGTTGCCGGTGACGAGGCCGTTGCGGGTGACCCTGAGATCACCGGGGACAAGTCCAGTAGGAAAGCCTTCCTCGCCCCCTATCATATCGATACCTATGTTATTGCAGTCATGGACGGTGCAGTTCCTGACGATGAAGTTGCTGACATTTCCATTGAACGTCATGGCTTCGCTGGGGGCTGGCTGACAATCGTGGATGTCGCATCCTTCTATGAGTATGCCGGAGAGCGGATTGTTGTCCCCCAGCGCATAGACGGTAATCCCCATGGCATTCGTGCCGAGGATGCTGTGAATGTGACAATTACGCACGGTAACGTTAGTCAATAAGCCGTTGGCGTTAGTCACCAGCCGCACTCCTGAGCCGTCGGAGGTTGTGAGATTCCGCAACTCAAATCCTTCAATGACGAGATTGCCTGCGACTTGATTTCCTCCGGCTCTCACAAGCAGGAGTCCATTGCTGCCCGTGGCGGTGCCGCCGTCGATGACGACAGTGCCGGGGGCACCGTTCGCCCGGAAAGTAATGGGGGCGGCTGGGGTGCCGGTAGCGGTGATCTGGAAGGCTCCGGAATAAACCCCTGGGCTGACCAGAACTAAATCTCCGGCGAGGGCCCGGGTGCAGGCTCTGGCCAGAGACCAAGGGGTTGCAGGATTGGTTGCCTGGTTCGCATTCGTATCCGTAAAGCCCGAGACTGCTACGTAGCGCGTCGCTGCGGGGGCAGTGGTGGCTGTGAGCAGAGCTGTGCAAAAGGTGAGGATAGTGGCGCGGAACTTCATGGTCTGCCTTACGATACCATTCCTAGGTGGATTTGTCATGACAGGATTTTAAATATCCCGTCGTGCCCGGAGTGAACCCGGCCTGGGGGATCAGGTGATACGCCCGGGATGTGTGTAGACATTGACCCGGGACTCCCGGAGAAAGCCACAAAGGGTAATGCCCGCCTCTTCTGCGGTGCTCACCGCCAAGCTGCTGGGGGCACCCACGGCGGCGATCACCGGGATACGGGCAGCAAGCGCTTTTTGGACGAGTTCAAAGGAGATGCGCCCGCTAAGAAGCAGGATTGATTGGTCCAGCGGCAGCCTGTTCTCCAGCAGGGCGGCACCGGAGATTTTGTCCACGGCATTATGTCTTCCCGCGTCTTCCTTCAGGTCCATGAGTCCACCGGTGGCATCAAAGAGAGCGGCGGCGTGGCTGCCTCCGGTGCAGGCAAATCCTTCCTGTGCCTCCCGTTGTTTGGCTGGCAGGGAAAACAGCACCTGCCGCTTTATGGAGATCCCGTCCCTCACCTGTATGGAGGGATGCCTTTCTAAAGCTGCGGCGATGCTGGTTTTACCGCAAATGCCACAGCTGCCAGGTGTTAGGATGTGCCGGCTCAGGCGCTCGAAATCGACTTTGTCAGGCTGCCGGAGGGTGACGTCCACGACACTGCTGCCCACGCCAGGGCAGAGACTTATTTCAAACAAATCCCGCGCTGTGCTGATGACGCCCTCTGACAGCAGGAAACCGGCGGCAAGCTCACGCTCGTGACCCGGAGTCCGCATGATGACCGCCACGGTGCGGCCTTCGACGCGGATGTCCAGTGGCTCCTCGGCAACAACATGGTCTGGCGCTAACAGGGAGGGGGCGGAGCCGTCTAGGCGCCATAACTGCAGCGCCACCGTTGCTGGCAGCGCCTCACTCACCCCCGGTGCCTTGAACTGTTAGGGCTACCACTTCATCAATCACAGTTTTCGCACCGGCGCTCTGCCGGTACCAGGTCTCAGGATTGTAGTTTCTGCTGGGAACGGCAATGATACCCACCTGCCAGTCGCTGCCGAGGGTATGCTGAAAAATACGCCGACTGCGACGGGCGTGGGTTCCTAGGGTGAACAGATTGAGCTTTTTATCTGCTGCGGCGATGTTTTGGGTATCGAGAAAAGCCTTCAGCGCCTTAGCCATCGCCCGGGTGCGCTCGGTCTGGACATGGAGTGCAGGAACCGGGTAAATCTTGGCCTGCTCATACCCCATTTTTGCCAGCGTAGCGGCGGCCGCATGGGCATAGTCCTTATACTCACTGAGGAGGCCGCCGCTGTCGAGGGGCACTCCGGTGGTCAGCACCAGCCGGGTCTCATGGTCCTCTGCCCAACGCCGTGCATCCTCCACCACATAGTCGGGAGCCCATCCTTCG
>JAYVJI010000998.1:0-2074 GCA_043769435.1 Verrucomicrobiota bacterium | reverse complement strand
TGCTGGCGCTCTGACGGCAGAGGTCTATGAAAATCTGCTCGGTAGAGGTCATCACGCGGCCGCGCAGGGTGGCCGCAATCCATTCGCGCCGCAAGGCTCCGCCGGGGACTGGCACTGGAATCAATGATCCCTTATCGAGATCATGTGCTAGGATCCACTGAGCGCAAACCCCCACTCCATAGCCTGTTAGGGCGAGTTCGCGGACGGCTTCGTTGCTGCCCATTTCGAGGATCTGGCCCGGGGTGGCATTCCACTGCTGGAGGCGGTCGCTCACAAACTGCCATGTGAAACTATCCCGGGAGGCCACGATCAACGGTTGCTCTTGGACCTGGATGTTTCCGCTCCCGCCGCTGGCGATGAGCCCCGGTGTGGCCGCGAAGATGATCTCATCTGAGCAGAGTTGGTGGCTGTCGATGCGGCTCGAGTCCTGAGATTCGATGAGCAGGCCGATGTCCACTTCCTCCCGGATGACCATGTCCATCACACCAGAGCAAGGCGCAGACAGCACCTTCACTTCGCACTGAGGGTAACGGTCCTTGAAGGTCTTGAGAACTTCCGGCAGGATGTAGCGGGTGGCCGTATTAGCGCAGCCTATACTCAGCGAGGAGAGCGGCCTAGTGCCCACCTCCCGCAGACCATCGGTGGCCTGCCGCATGCACTGCTCAATGGTGAGCGCATGTCTGAGAAGCTCCTGCCCATGCGGGGTCAGGGCTAGTGGCTTGAGGTGGCGCTGGACCAACTGAAAGCCGAGGTCTTCCTCCAGCGCTTTGATGCAGTGGCTGATGGCGCTCTGCGTTAAATTCAGCACCCTGGCGGCACCAGTAAAGCTGCCAGTACGGGAAAGGGCGAGGAAGGCCCGCAGTTGGCGGGTGTCGAGAAATTCAATCATGGAGTGTGTATTTGAATTCAGCTCAGTCGCAGGATCAGTGCCAGGCTGCCGGGACTATGAACAAATTTTGCGCATGGTGCAGGCTACTGCCATGCTCGTCGTCATTATCTCCGGGTGTGGTATTCACGCTGAGGTAACGGCTACTGCTTTACAGCGGATGCCGGTGTCCCCTCAGGAAAACCCGGGGATTTTCAGCCGGCCATGAGTTCGCGGGTCCAGTCGGCGACTGTTTTTGTTGCCGGGCCCGGGCGGGTCTCGTGAAAGAGGCCGCTGGAGGGTGTGGGGTCGAGATTAAACTCGATGCAACGGGCTCCCTGCCGGCTGGCCATGTCCACGAAGCCTGCGGCTGGGTAGACCTGCCCGCTGGTCCCGACCGCGGCGAAAATATCCGCCCCGGCCAGCGCGGAGATGATGTCATCCATGAAGAGCGGGACCTCTCCGAACCAGACAATGTGAGGCCGGAGCTGACCCGTGCGGGCACATGCCGGGCAGGAGCTGTCGCGCGACAAATCTCCCAGCCATGCATGAATACTACCGCATGACAGGCAGCGCGCCTTGAGCGCCTCCCCATGCATGTGGATGACCTCCGGCGAACCACCGCGCTCATGCAGGTCATCGATGTTCTGGGTGATGAGCACGACCTGTCCGGGGTAGCGCTGCTGTAGTTCAGCGATGGCATGATGCGCTGCATTGGGCTCCTTTTCCGCGATGCCGCGCCGGCGTTCGTTATAGAATCGCTGGACGAGATCCGGATTCCGCGCAAACGCCTCCGGGGTGGCAACATCTTGCACTTCATGGCCTTCCCAGAGGCCTCCCGCTCCGCGAAAGGTAGCGATGCCGCTTTCCGCAGAGATGCCGGCGCCGGTGAGGATGACGATTTTTTTGTTCATGCCCTTACAGTAGAAAATGTCAGGAAAAGCAGTTCAGGTGGAAACGCGCAGTATGTCCCAGATTCCGGTGAAAACGCTGGGCGGAAATCCCATGGCTTCCTTCAAGCGATGATCCCGCGCGAGGAGGTTCTTGATTTTCCGGCAGCGGGTGGCCTCGGCGGAGGAAATGATGCCGCGCATTTTTGCCCAGCGGGGTTGGACGGGAACCGGGAAATCGCTACCGTGAACGAGCCGGGGATGCAGATCCGGACGCTGGAGCATGAATTTCAGGCCGGCGCTGCGGATAGGCAAATTC
>JAYVJI010000997.1:0-2923 GCA_043769435.1 Verrucomicrobiota bacterium | reverse complement strand
CGAGACAGGCCGAATAGGCTTTCTTCAGTTCGCGGGTCAGGGACACCGGCTCTCCTATGAATTCATTACTGGAATGACCGCTCTCGAGTCTCGCAAGCAGGAGCAGATGGTCTACCAGCCGCTGCATGCCTAACTGAGATTGGAGGATGCGCTCGAGCGCTACTTCATATTCTTCCGTAGTCCGGGTTTTATTCAGAGTGGCTTCTGCCAGACTGCGGATGCCCGCCAGCGGATTGCGCAGCTCATGGGCGGCATTGCTGGCAAATTGTCGTTCGTGCTCGATCGCTGCGTTCACCCGGTCCATCAGGGCATTGAGCCGCCCGATGACTGGCTGGAGTTCGCTGGGAGCATGAGGAAGAACAAAGCGTCTGTTGGCATCATCAAGCGACACGTGAGCGATTTGCTGCTCCAGATCATTCACAGGGCGAATACTCCGGCGCACCACCCACGCAGCGACCAAAAGTGTAAGCCCCGTGAGTATCGCGCCGATGATAGCCAGATTCAACCGGACGCCTGAGATGGCGCGCTCCAAGCTAACCCGGTCCCGGGCTACAGCGATCTGGACCTCCACTGCGGGGACTCCCGGGCCTTCTGTGCGGGGGGTAAAGTTCCGGCTGATCATACGGGCGGAACGTCCGTCATACAGCGTGAAATCAGCGAATACTATTTCCGCCTGGCCGACTTCAGGCCGACTGAACGGAGGCTTGTTGATCATCGAGGGGGACCGGTTGGGGATGGCCTTGCCGGATTCCGAGAACCACAACTGCACAAGGTCAGGGTTCGCTCTGCTGCCGATGCGGGCCGCTTCTGCCGGCAGCCAGTTCCAGTTAAAGTAGCCCTGGGGACCCTTTACTACTCCGGCGGCTTCATAGAATTCCAGCCTGTCCCGCAGCAGGAGATCATACTCGTCATTCAAGTGTCTCTTGATGAGCTGATACGTGGCAGCCCCCCCAATGGCGAGCAACCCCAGCATACAGATCAGTATGCTGAGCAGCAGTCTGGACCGGAGCGAGTGGGGGGCGATCATGCGGTCGATGTTAATCCTAACTAGCAGGCAGCGTGCAACCAGCCGCTCTGCCGGTGCTGTCCACATCAGTCCGTATGCCGAGTAGAGCCAGCATCCTCCCGGTTTTTCCTGCTTCACGGCGGTAGGAATAGTAGTCAGTTGCCCCTTCCCAGGTGCAGCGGAGACAATCGTAAAACTGGCTATCAGGCACGCCCGCTTCGAGGCAGGATTTCCTGATCTGTGCGGGGAAATCGACCTCGTATCTCGGGTAGCGGATGCACGGGCCGAGTTGCACGATGATGTCTTCCGGTTTTGATCCGAAGGCTTCCTGCATCCGGCGCACCGCTATGCCGGCGATCCCGGACTCCGAGCCCTTTTTGCCGCTATGCACCAGGGCCAAAGCCCTTTTTTCCGGATCAACAAGGTATACCGGGCCACAGTCCGCCACATATATTCCCAGCAATAGACCAGGTTCATTTGTGAGCAGTCCATCCACTCCGGACGTGCAGGCCGCGCTTTTGGCACCAACGACAGCGAGGTGGGCCCCGTGTACTTGCTCAGCGGTGCGGAAGGAAGCAGAGCAATATCCCATGGCGTTGATGACTTGCAAATGCAGCGGCTGGAGCAACTCCATCGCGGCTGCCCGGTCCACAGTGGCGGGACAGTCCGGCACCCTGGGTACGAATCCATGTGCCAGCCAGGAAAAGGGCAGCAGGGATTCATATTTCTGAGGGAAAACATCCGGAAGTGGCGTCATGACTGCCAATGTGCGTGGTTTGATAACATATTCAACCACGAGCGTCCTGATTGTTATTCCGACTCGCGTTCAGGTTCCGTGTCACCTGCAGCGCGGGGCGGCGGCTGGCGGCATTGGGATTGGTGACCACGGCGGCTTTCGCGGTGTTCAGGGCTCCGTCGCCATCGGAATCCCGGTCCACGGCGGTGTTCACCGTGTGATTCAGGCCTTCAGTTCCTCACCCACGGCGAAGCGGGCGAATCGCTTGATCGTGATGGTATCGCCTAGGCTCTTTCCGGTGGAGGTGATCAGTCCTTCGATTGTCTGGTCTTGGTCTTTGATGAAGCCCTGTTCTAGGAGGCACACTTGAGCGTAGAATTTGCTTAGCCGGCCTTCTACCATCTTCTCGACGACCGCGGGGGGCTTGCCCGATGCGGCGGCCTGCTCGCTGTAGATTTCGCGTTCTTTAGCCACAAGTGACTCTGGAACTTCCGTGCGTGACAGGCACTCCGGATTGGCTGCGGCTATCTGGAGGGTGAGATCCTTCAGCAGGGTGCGGAATGCCTCTGCCTCTAGAGTCTCTGGCTTGTCGGCAGCTACCTCTACCATCACACCGATCCGACCCCCGAGATGGAGGTAGGTAGTGATAGCGGAGTTCGGGCCCGGGGCGAATCTCACAAAGCGGCGCACGACGGTGACCTCGCCCATCTGGGAGCCCTTGGCCTTCACGGCCTCGTCCACAGTCCCCTGCCCCTTGCTCCACGGCTCAGCGTGCAGGGCCTCTAGGGTCTCGGAAGTGGAGGCGCTGATGTGCGCACCCACGTCATTGACAAATGTCAGGAAAGTCTCGTTTTTGGATACAAAATCAGTCTCACAGTTCACTTCCACTAGGGTGCCGCTGCCGTTAGCGCCAGCGACAGCGTGGACCACGCCTTCTTTGCTGACGCGGTCTGCGCGGTTTTCCATGCGTGTGATGCCTTTTTTGCGGAGAATGTCCTCGGCCTTTTCCGGATCTCCACCGGCCTCGGTGAGCGCTTTCTTACAATCCATCATTCCCGCGCTCGTTTTAGCGCGGAGGTCCATTACGATTTTAGCAGTGATTTCGGCCATAAAGCTAGTGTGATTTAAGTTTTGAAATTAAGTGTTAGGATGGTCCGGTTAGGACAAAGAGCAGCGGCGGT
>JAYVJI010000996.1:0-5494 GCA_043769435.1 Verrucomicrobiota bacterium | reverse complement strand
CGAGGCAGACACCCTGGCGTGGGTCTATTTCAAAAACGGCCAGATCCCAAAAGCCGTGGAAGCCATGAAGCGGGCATTGAAACACAATACGCCGGACGCGGAAATGGAGTACCATGCAGGCATGATCGCCGAAGCATTCGGAGATGTGACTTCAGCTGGAAAGCACCTCCAGAAAGCCCTGCAGTTCAATCCGGAGTTCAGTATCAGGCAGGCACCACTGGCCTTGAAAGCCCTCCAGTCGCTCCCGTCGCAAGCACAGCCGCAGGTTGCCGAAACGCCTGCAACCCCCGCCAAATAAGTAAGTAAGCAAGGCGGCGAATCCTGACTTGGCGCCCCTAGTTTAGTTTATTCCCGGTTCTTCAGTTGTGGAAAGAGTACCACGTCGCGGATGCTTTCGCTGCCGGTGAGCATCATGATCACCCGGTCAATCCCGATACCGATGCCGCCGGCAGGAGGCATCCCGTGCTCCAGTGCCAACAGAAAATCCTCGTCGAGGTTTTGAATTTCCTCACCAGCCTGATCCATCAGCCGCGTGCGCTGAACATCGGGGTCATTCAGTTCCGTATAGCCCGGACTGATCTCGACGCCGTTGATGATCAGTTCATAAACGTCTACAATAGAGTCATCCGTCCGGTTTTGCCTAGCGAGGGGCACCAGTTCTGCGGGCACACCGGTAACGTAGCAGGGATCAATGGTTTTTTCCTCGATTCGTTTTTCAAAGACCTGCTGGGTGACTTCATAGTCCTCCATGGCTGGGCTGATCTCCACTCCCAGCTCCGCGCAGCGGGCGCGCCGTTCCTCTGGAGTGCGCTCAAACCAGCCTGGATCCACACTGCGGATGAGATCGCGGTAAGGGACGCGCTTCCAAGGCCGCGCCAGGTTGATGGTGCGGGTGACATTCCCTTCTTCATCCTTGTGCTCCACCTGAAGCGTGCCCAGGAATTTGGTGGCCAGATGGCAAATCAGTTCCTCCACCAGATCGGCCATGATTTCGTAATCCGCGTAGGCCCAGTACGCCTCCAGCATGGTGAACTCCGGATTGTGACGGCGGCTGATGCCTTCGTTGCGGAAGTTCCGGTTCAGCTCAAAGATTTTGGTGAAGCCGCCCACGAGCAGCCGCTTCAAATATAGCTCAGGAGCAATGCGCAGATAGCAGGCCTGGTTCAACGCATTGTGGTGCGTCTCGAACGGACGGGCGGCTGCCCCGCCCGCCACGGGCTGGAGCATCGGAGTTTCCACTTCCAGAAATCCCCGCTCCTGGAAAAACAGACGTGTCTCGGCTACCATTTTACTGCGCATCACGAAGACCTCGCGGCTGCGGGCATTGGCCATGAGATCAAGGTAGCGCTGGCGGTATTTGATCTCGCGGTCCGTCACCCCGTGCCACTTGTCCGGCATGGGGCGCAGGGTCTTGGAGAGGACTGTGAGGGAATTCACTTTGATGGAGGGCTCTCCCGTGCGGGTGATGAAGGTCTCACCCTCCACACCCAGCCAGTCACCGATGTCGATGCATTCTGAAAACAAGGCCATGGTTTCCTCACTAACATTTTTCCCGTGCAGGAAGCACTGGAAGCGTCCGGAAATATCAGAGAGGTCGAAGAACTGGGTTTTCCCCATATCCCGCAGCGCACTGACCCGTCCGGCGCAGCGCACCTGGAGCCCCTCGGAAAAACCCTCCCGCAGCGCAGGAAGCGTGTGCGTGGTGTCGAACCGGCCACCGAAGGGATCCACGCCGCGCTGCCGCAGGCTCTCCAGCTTTTGCCGGCGTACAGCCAGCAAAGCGGTTTCTGAAGGGTGGGGGGAGGCGGCGGGGGATGGATCTGGTTGCATAGAATATGGCTCACGCATGGTCCCTGCCCTGCAAGTTGAAAGTGGAAACTGATCCCGGCTTTTCCCGGAACTCCGCCCAGCGGGCTCCGCGACGAATAGCCCGTGGGATGAGCCCTAGATAGATACGAGGCGGAATCGAGCTGTTTAGAAAGTCTCGAAAGTCGTGGAATTGGCCATGTTTGCTAGGCAAGCTGATTTTCCGTTTCTGCCTTTTGCCTAACGAAACACGCAACTAACAAAACAAAGTGGTTAGCCGCCGTGGAAACACCGCTGTCCACTACCTGCGGTGCCCGATTCATCTGTCGGCATCATGGGCGGTGAGGCTGGTGGCGGCACCGAGGATCTGCTGAATCAGCGGGGTGACATCCCAGGCTGGATTCAGATAGTGATCAGATGCCCATATAGGGTAGATAGGGCCAGGGATCCGGGCGCAGTCGGCCAGGAGAATCCCTCCGCCGTCGTTGGGGCCAAGGGGGGCCAGCCTTTGCCATGCGCGTCCGGCCCAGCGATGGGTGAGGTGCTTTTTCAGAGGGAACCCACAGACGTGGACCGCCTGCAGCGTGGAAGGAAGCGGCGGCCATGCTGAAGGGAGAGCCTCCGGATCATGCCGGAGATCCTCCATGGTCAGGTGTGGATGACCGCGCCACCAGAGGAGCGCGCGGATGGCGGCCCAGCGGAGCCTGCGCCTGCTCAGCCAGTCGATGAGCGGCGTTCCTAACGTAAGGCCGCTGAGGCTTACCCAGGCCGTCACGCTGGCAAAGGCATCATGCGCGGCCTCCATGGAGAGGGCGCGCTTCACCTCTGCGCTGCCCTTGCTCAGGCTGACGAGGAGGATGCGGCGGCCGGGATGCCTAGTCAGCCAGTCACGCAGCAATCCGGCATTCGCATCCAGCCTGCCAAATCCGGGGGTGGGGATGACGGCGGCCTCTATGCCCATGTTCCGGGCGATGCGGAGAATGCGGTCGCCATTTGCGCCGGTGTCGCGGTGTTCCTGATGGAATGCCCCGGGCACGATGCCTATCAGGTCCGCATGGATAGGGTTTGGATGCTGGACGGCGTGGTTAAATGCTGCATTGGCAGGCACCCGCAGAATACGATCATAGAGCAGTGCGGTGGCAAAATCGATGCCCTCCAGCCGGGTGATTGCCAGCAGTCGCGCTGCGCTGAGCGATGCGGGGTCTGCATCTCCTGTCCATGCGGAGGCGCGTTCCAAGAGTGCGGCATCATCATGGTCCGGGATCATCGCGCTGGATAGTATGCAGCCATGTCAGGAATTGCCGCAGGCTGCCATCGGCGGGGATCAAGCGACCGGGATGGACGCTGATGCCGTCGAGCGCTGCTACATCCGCCTGCACAAAGCAGCGGACAAAGTGGCGGCGGATGGCGGCATTCCAGGGGTCGAGCAGCGTGCGGGCGGCACTGCTCCGGCTGCGTTCCACCCAGACGAGATCGCGCACCCGGGTACGCCCCCCCCCCATGGGGATGAAGCTCACCATGCCGCGGGTGGTGGTGCGCCGGAGCCGGGCAGTGACCAGCAGGAAATTTCCACCCCAGTTTTCAATGGTTAGGGTCACCCCGGGTCCTGCTAGCCGGCGGGTCAGCCGGTCCTGCAGGGAGCGCCCGGTCACGCCGAAGGAAGCCTCCAGACGCATGGCAAAAGGGTGGGGGCTGTCTACCGCCGGGACACTTGTTAGGGTCCTGTCGTGAGCCCCCTGGAAGTGTTGGACATCAAAGCCATTCCCCGCGGCCAGATACCAAGGGGTATTGACCTCCAGGTCAAAAGGCCTAGCGGCCAGCAGCTGGTCCTCCGTCTTGCCGTCGAAGAAGGGGAAGGGAAACGCGGCCACAGTGCGGTTGAAGAAAAAGACGTGCCCTCCCCGGGTCTCGACCGGACAGGCCTGCTGCCGGGCAAAGCCGGGAATGCCGGAAGCGGCCGGGACATGCACACACTTTCCATCCGGGGCATATTCCCAGCTATGGAGGGGACACACCAGCCTGCCCTCCCTCACGCATCCACTGGAGAGATCCGCGCCCATGTGGCTGCAACGGGCGGAGATCACAGCGACGGGTCCGCCGGGAGCCGCAAAGCCGACGTAGCTGCGGTCTCCGGCGATGTCCACGCGGAGCGGACGCCGCGCTATTTCCTTAACGCTTCCCGCGTAATACCATCCCGCCGGAGCCGGTGCGAAGCGCCATCCGGCTGGCTCAGCTGGTGTTTCGTCCGTCAATTGGCAGGAGGCAAGAGTCAGGAGAGGGCGGCCTGCTGCGGCTACGGTTGCGCCTTCAGTTGGATGTGACGGTATTCCATCTGGCCCCGGTCACCTTCCAGCCCTATCGGACCGGTGGCTGGCACCTTCATGGCGGCGTCCAGCACGTCGCCGTTGCAGGTGCAGTGTGCGGCGCCGTCCTTCACGGTCACTACCAGGTCATTCCATTGCTGGGGTTTGTAGTTAGGAAGCGTTTTCCAAGGGCCTGCGAGAATGTAGTCGCGACACTGGAGCTGGGGCTGACGGATGAAGACACCGCTGTCGGCATTAGGGGTGGCGCGGAACTGCAATTTGAGCACGAAGTTCTCTGGAAATTCCTGCGCGGTCCAGAGCTGGGCTATCTTGCTGTATTCCGGTGGCGTCGTGACGATGAGTCGTCCGTTTTTTGCCACATAGCGACCATCGCTACTAACGGTTTTTCCGTCGAATGATTCCTTCGCGCCGTCCTTCCCCCGGAAGCCCCAGCCTGTGAGGTCGCTGCCATTGAAAAGACTAACAAATCCGGCTTCTGGCTGAAAGGGATCCGCGGTGGTTTCCAGAAAGCCAAGGGTCGCCAGCACCGGACGGATCGCTGAGGCCCACTTATCGTAGCCTGTTTTGTTAGGGTGCAGAAGGTCCGGGAACTCCTCAGCCCTAGCATCGCCCGCGTCATTGGCAAACAGCGGCCACGTCTCGACCAGAGTCACCCGGGCGTTTCCTTTCACTTCGGACGCATAGAGTTCATTGATCTTTTTGATCTGATCAGCGGAGCGGGACTTCGAGGCCGAGCTGGGGAAAACCTGACAAAGGATCACCGGCATGTTGGCGTTGTGTTCTTTCAGTGCGGCCAGGATGAGCTTGAGATTTCCTGCGATAGTCCCCGGTGCTGCTCCTTCCGCTAGGTCATTTGTGCCCATGAGCAGGACGACTGCCGCAGGGCTGAGCGCCAGCACGTCCTCCTGCAGCCGGATCAGCATGCCCCGCGTGGTGTCACCACTGATGCCCCGGTTCGCTGCTTTCATGCCCGGGAATTGTCCGCCGAAGTCATCCCCCCAGCCCTGGGTGATGGAGTCGCCGAGGAAGACCACGGACCCTTTGTCTTTTTCGAGGCTGGCAGCCCACTGCGTCCGCTTTTCTGTCCATAAAGTTTGAAACCAGTCGGCCCTGCGGATGGGGCCAGCGCCGGGAAGTCCGTCATCCGTAGCCGGGATGCGCCGGGCATCCGCCGATGCTGGCGACGGGAGGGCGAGAATAAGACTCAGGGCGGAAAAAGCAGACAGCAGTGATTGCAACATGAGCCCCACTGATATGGCCGCCAGTGGATGGCAACAGCAAGCAGGGGGCAGATGGCCGAAGGATTTTGATCGCGTCCGGGAGGATCGATGGAGCTTGTGAAAAATTTCACAAATCCCTCTTGC
>JAYVJI010000995.1:0-4333 GCA_043769435.1 Verrucomicrobiota bacterium | reverse complement strand
CGCTCCTGCACCCGCTGGGCCAGCAAGCGATAGGAGGCAACTACAGGATGCGGATACCCATCCGGAATAGTCACCAGCAGCGGTCCCTCAAAGGCATTCACCTTTGCCACGGCCTCGTCATCAGCAGGGTCCACTCCTACTACGCCGCTTCTCTCTAGCACAATCTCCGGCTGATACTCACCCAGTTCCTTCAGCTTATGGGTCAGCGCATGCCACTTTTCCTGACTGGTGAAAACCCGGACCGTCTCCCCACCGCCCGTCGCGTGCTTCCCCACGACGATCCGCTCAGAGGCCCGCCGGCGGTAGCTGAAGGGATCATACCCTAACACCTCCTGCACTTCCGGCAAGGCCCGCCATCCCGCACCGGCTGACGTAGTTTTTACCAATGCCTGTGCCACGGGAATCTCGTAGACGGCATCCTCCGTCAGCGATACGCGGATGGTATCCCCCACGCCATCGCTCAGCAGGCTGCCTATGCCGATGGCGCTTTTGATCCGTCCATCCTCACCATCTCCGGCCTCAGTCACGCCCAGGTGTATAGGATAGTTCCAGTCATCGCCCTCCGCTGCCAATGTGGCCACCAGCATGCGGTAGGCCTCGATCATGACTTTCGGGTTGGACGACTTCATAGAGAACAGAAAATTATGATAGTCCATCCGGCGGGCGATGCGGGCGAACTCTAGGGCGCTCTCCACCATGCCGCGTGGCGTGTCGCCATACCGGTTCATGATCCGGTCACTCAGACTGCCATGGTTCGTCCCTATCCGCATTGCCACGCCCCTAGACTGGCAGAGTTCCACGAGGGGAATGAACGCCTCCTCGATCCGCGCCACCTCATCTGCATACTGAACATCACTGTATTCCCTGATCTCAAACTTTTTCTTATCCACAAAGTTGCCAGGGTTCACACGCACTTTTTCCACCCAGCGGGCAGCCTCCATGGCCGCATCCGGCTTGAAGTGAATATCCGCCACCAGCGGCACATCACATCCCTCCGCCAGCAGCCCCGCTTTGATGTGCTCCAGATTTGCTGCGTAGACCCTAGTCTGAGCCGTGATGCGGACGATCTCACAGCCAGCAGCGACCAGCCCCAGCGCCTCCTGCACACAGGCCTGGGTATCACGGGTGTCACTGGTCAGCATGGACTGCACCCTCACCGGATTGTCCCCGCCTATGCCTACATTGCCAACCATCACGACCCGCGTCGACCGGCGGGCATAATGATAGTAACTGTCGCAATAGCGTGAGGCGATGGAATGGCCGGTCATTCCCGTCAAAACCCCGGCTTCATCCGCTCCGCAAGGGGCGACCACGGCTCTGACGCTTGTTTTCCGCCTAACCCGGCGGCCTCTGGCGGAGCCCCTTACCGGTGCTCCTTCAGTATCCCTGCGATAGCCCGGAATCCCGTCTGCGCATTGTAAGCCTTGTGCCCGCTCCGGATGATGTGCTCGCTCCGGGCACCACTCAGCAGGGCACTTTTAACCTCCCCTCCCCGGTCCGTCTTCCAACTGGAATCCTCATGGAAAAATGCTCCGGCTACAGAATGAAAGGGGCATTTCACCGGCAGCGCCGCCAGCGCATCCATGGCAGGCGTATTCCCCGCCAGATCATCCACACTAGTGTGAGCGATCCACTGCCCCTTTTTGCCTAACGCTTCCGGATTGGCCCCTGATACCCGTTCCACGAGGGCCGCCACATCCTTCCGCGGATGCGCCAGTGAGCGCCCCACCTTTCCCAGACTCCGCGCCAGCTTACTGCCGTGGTGCGGCACACAGACAAAGACCACCCGGCGCACTTCCGGGGACGCCTTCCAGCAAAACCAGTCCTCAAGTACCGCCCTATCCGCCGGGGTCGCCCGGAATACCTCCCGGGCCACTCCCACCGCAGCGTCCCAGACCGCATTCCCGCTGTCGCTAACAAGTGTGTGAGCCAGCAGCCCACCCATGCTGTGGGCCACCACCACGACATCCCGGCAGGCTTTGTCCTGGCCCACCGGATCCAGGCTGGCCGCCGTATTCCTCAGTTCCCGGCGCAGTCCGGCAGCAGCCACCAGGGGCGGCAACGCAGTGGAGTAGCGGAACGTCCAGACCTGATACTTCCGGCGAAAGCCAGCATCAGCCCGGAGATCATTCACCAGCTGCCGCCACATGAGCGGCCCATCCTTCCACCCATGCACCAGCAACAACACCGCACGCCCGGGATCATAGGGCTCCATCAGGTAGATCTGCTCCGGCGAGCCCGGCTTCAGCGCGTCGCGGTAGCGATCCACAGCCATGAACCCGGCGTTATCCAGCGCCACTGCCCATGGCACGGTGAAGTCCGCCGCCAGCGGCTGCTTTTTCCCACCCACCATGACAGTATCCACCAGCCCGGCGTCCAGCAGCTTCAGCTTCCCCCCATCCAGCACAGCAGTCATCGCCGAGAGGCTGCCACCTGGAAAACCTCCCTCCTTGCCTAGTTTTCCAGTCAGGACGGGAACCCCTGCACCCTTCCGTCTGTGATGGCGCTTCAGTCCCGTTTGAGCCAACTCATCCGCCAGTTGCCAGCCTTCAGCACGCGCCGCCCTAGCCACCCACGCGTTATACGCAGTCAGCTCATCAGTGACACCAAACACCGCCTTCGCCACCGGCCTCACCCTCACCGGCCCGGAAACTTGACGGCAGGAAAAAGCAGTTAGAAAAAGAGCCAGCAGGACGAGGGCGCGCAGTATCATCCTGAGAGAATGCCCATGACCCGGCTGGATTTCAATAGTGAGAGCGCTGATTGTTTTCCTGTTCCTGCATTCCAAACCGCCGCCAATGCCAAACAAAGCCAACCCGCTGACTCCAATTACCAATTGCAAAATAATTGAAATAATTGCAGATATGAGAACCGGGCCAAATGAGACTGATCCTACTTCTTGCCACCACTGTGACCGCCTTTTCCGGCGAAGCGCCGCCACTGCTCCCCACAGCACCGCCTGCGCCGTCCAGCCCCTTTGGTCCGTCGCTGGGCGGGGTGCTTTTTCCCCACGCGCATTTCAATGCCAGCTACGGCGAGACCAGTTCTGAACGCGGCCATGAGCTGGGGTCAGGACACCATGATCCGGTGGCGGATGGTTTTACCTTTCAAGGATTTGAGTTCGGCACCTCATTGCGCGCCGGAGAGTATGTGGAGGGCTTTTTAAACTACCATGGCTTCCTAAAAAACGAGTCGCCTAACGACTATGACGGACACATCGAGGAGGCATTTGGAAAACTGAAAAACCTGCCAGGCGGCTTGGAATTGCGTGGCGGGCGATACCTCAATCGCTTCGGCCTTCAAAATGCCTTTCACCTCCACGGCTGGGACTGGATCGACAACTCGCTGGCCCACGGGCGAATGCTGGGCGACGACGGCCAGTTCACGACCGGTGGAGAAATCGCTTGGCGGCTGCCCTTCACATGGGCCAGCACGCTCAGTGTCTCCACCGGCGCACCCCGGGTCGAGGAACACGGGCATGAGGAGGAGGAGGGCGGTGAAGGCGAACCACGCATCGAAGGGGAAGGCGCATTGTTCGCGAAAAACCTGACGACCATAGATTTCACCAATGTTTATCAGTATAATGACTTCCACCAAATCCGCGCCGGGCTGGCGTTCGCCTGGGGCGACAATGCTTGGGGCCGTACTACCCAGGTGCTCGGCCTCAATGCCCAATACGAACGGCGCGCAAATGGCCTAGAGACCGGCGGAGACTACCTGCGTGTGCGCGGCGAGGCCCTCCTCCGACACACCCGGGCCATGACCGGCCATCTGCCCGGCGAAGCACATCATGAAGAAGCCGCGGAAGGTGAAGCCGCAGCAGAAGAAGAAGAAGAGGAATTCCGCCCCGCATCCTTTCGGGACTGGGGCCTGTCCACCAGCGTGATCTACGGCCATGATCTCCCGCGCTCCGGCGTCCTCGAGTTCGGCCTGCGCTATGAATACGTCACCGGGGTCGCAGACGCACGCCTGCCAGAACGCCACCGCATCAGCCCCAGGCTGACGTGGTTTTATAACGATGCCCGCAACGCCTTCATCCGCGCCCAATACAACCACGACCGCATCGACGGCGGGACGGAAAGCAGCGTCTGGCTGGCCCTCGGCCTCAATTGGGGCGGCCCGGAAGTGAGGTAAGCGGCTCGGCCAGAACAGAAATAAACGACCAAATAACGCATAACGCGCAGGATTTTTTCTGCATTCCGAGGCACGGTGAACACGGTGAACACGGTGAACCGGAGCCCAGCGGAGATAGCCCGCCACTTATCTATCAGCAAATGCGGGCAACGAGCGTATCCGCAGTGATCTGTAGCCAAACCGTAACAAGGGAAGTCGG
>JAYVJI010000994.1:0-3276 GCA_043769435.1 Verrucomicrobiota bacterium | reverse complement strand
TGACAATCCATGTGCCACTCCCGCAGTGCAGCAGTGGGTGGAAAAGGAGGAGGCGCTGCAGACCGCCCGCTGGCGCTGGCTGATGCGGGGCGATGTGCGCCGCAAAAAGGCTTCGCAGGTGACGGCTGATGACATCCAGCGTTTTCACCTGATACTCTGGGGCGATGCGGGCGCGAACATCCTAACCGCAAAAGTATTACCTAAGATCCCTCTGAAATGGACCGCGCAGGGCGTCGAGGCCGGAGGGAAAACTCATGCCGGAGCGGTCCCGGTTTGCATTTACCCCAACCCCCTGAATCCTTCCCGCTACGTCGTGCTCAACAGCGGCCTGACTTTCAGGGAGGCACACAGTAAAACTAACAGCCTCCAAAATCCAAAACTCCCGGACTGGGCCGTCATCGATATCTCCCGCCCCCCGGATGATGTATTCCCCGGAACGGTCTTGGCAGCAGGATTCTTTGATGAAAACTGGGGCCTGAAGTAAGCTGCGGAACGAGGAAATTCAGGGGAATAGCAAAATTGACGGGATTCATCAAATCCGCATTTTTCCTCTGACAGGGACAGGAAATGGAGTATGGAACTGGTGCCATGAGCACCCCCCAGACTAACACCTCCGCCGATGCCACTTCATATGATGAAGTGCCCTATCCCTGTTTTGCCTACCAGCACACGCACCCCGAGCACCTCAGCGCTATCGCTGCGCTGCACGGGCTGAAAGCAGCCCCGGCGCATGCCTGCCGTGTCCTAGAAATAGGCTGTGGCAGCGGTGGTAATATCCTGCCCATGGCCGGGCATTTTCCAGGCAGCCAATTCATGGGCCTAGATCTTGCAGCCACCAGCATAGCAGAAGCAGAGGCGGAAACGCGCCGCACCGGACTCACTAACATCAAGTGGGCCGCCATGGACCTCACGCAGCTCCGGGCAGATCCCGGGGGCCCATGGGACTACATCATCGCCCACGGCGTGTTTTCCTGGGTGCCTGAGCCGGTGCGCATCGGCCTGCTGGATTTGTGCCGGAACCTGCTGTCGCCGGAGGGCATCGCGTTCATTTCTTACAATGCCTATCCGGGCTGCCACATCCGGCAGATGCTGCGCGGCATGCTGCTCTATCACACGGATGGGGCGAGCGATGTTAAGACGAAGACCGGCCAGGGACGCGCCCTGCTGCAACTCCTTTCAGACGGGCAGGATGCCGATGATGACTATGGCGTGTTGTTAAAATCCGAGGTCGACCGGGTCATGGGATTCAATCCCCATCACTTTTATCATGACGATCTGGCTGACATCAATCAGCCGTACTATGTTCATGAATTTGCGTCGCTGGCAGCAGCCCGCGGGTTGCAGTATTTGTCCGACGCCGACTACTCATCCACCTGCGATCATCACTTGCCGCCCTCTGTCCGCGCTACCCTCAGCGGGCTGGATGACGACCCCATCCGCAAGCAGCAGTATCTGGATTTCATGGCCTGCCGACGCTTCCGGCAGACGCTGCTGTGCCATGCGGGAAGGGAGGTGCTGCGGCAGCCGCCGGATGCTGCATGGGAGTCGCTCTACTTTGCCTCGTCTGCCAGAGCTGGGGAGGACAGCTGTCTGACAGATGGCAGCACGGTGGAGTTCAAGGGGGACAGCAGTCTTCATATAAAAACCGCGCACCCTGCTTCCAAGCGCTGTCTTGCTGCCCTGGGATCAGTGTGGCCGGCACGGCTTTCATGGGCGGGGCTGTTGGAAAAATGCGGTGTCAGCTCTGAAAAGCTGCGTCCTGCGGTGCTTGAAATGATAGCGCTCCGTGCCGTCTCCCTGCATGGCAGTGCGGAGTTGTATGCCTCCACCCTGCCAGAACGTCCCTGCGTCAGTGCGCTTGCGAGAAATCAAATCCAGCACAGCCGCACGGTGACCACCCTTCGCCATCACACGGTCCATATTGAGGACGACATGGGCTGCTGGCTGTTGAGCTTGCTGGATGGCACCCGCACGCGCGCGGACTTGGCCACCGCTCTCACTGGCCGCATCAGGACCCAGGCAGGCGCCGCCATTGATATGGAAAAGGAGATCGCTGAGGCACTCACCCACATCGATACCGGGATGGATTCCCTGCTGCGCATGGGCCTGATAGAAAAGCCCCAGTCGTAGGCCTTCCCATAGCGGTGCCCCGCCCCGGGCTGTCCCGGCAGTACTTTCATCCTCTTGCACGGATGAACTATTGCTTGATCTCTGGCCTCCCCACTTATTGAAACAAACATATGCTTAAGCCAGAATCTACACGACGCCAATTCCTCCGCCGCACCACCGGGGCCGCCACTGCGGCAGGCTTTGCGGGAATGACCATCCCTCACGTCTTCGGTGCCGAGGACAACACCCGACGCATCGCCCTCGTAGGCTGTGGCGGACGGGGATCAGGCGCAGCCAAGAACGCGCTGGATGTCACGAGCCTACCCACCAAGCTCGTCGCCATGGCGGATGTGTTTGATCACAAAATGAGGGACAGCCACAAGGCGCTCTCCAATGAGTTTCCTGATAATCCCGCCAAAATGGATGTGCCCAAGGACCGGCAATTCATAGGGTTTGACGCCTACAAGCATGCCATGGAGGCCCTGCGCCCCGGGGATGTGGTGATCCTGACCACGCCGCTGGCCTTCCGGGCGCTTCACTTCAAGGAAGCCATCGCTCGCGGCCTCAATGTCTTCATGGAAAAGCCGGTGACTGCTGATGGCCCAAAGTCACGCCAGATGCTGGAGCTTTCCAAAGAAGCCGACGCCAAAAATCTGAAGTGCGGCGTAGGCCTCATGGTCCGCCATTGCCGGGCAAGACAGGAACTCTGGAAACGCCTGCGGGACGGAGCGATAGGGGACATCATCAACATGCGTTCCTACCGGATGCATGGTCCGGTGGCCAGTTGCTTCTCGACCAAAAAGCCGGCGGACAAACAGGAAGTGATGTTTCAGATCGAGCGCTTCCACAGCTTCCTCTGGGCCAGCGGTGGCCTCTTTAGCGATTTTTACATTCACTACATCGACGAATGCTGCTGGATGAAGGATAAGTGGCCGGTGAAGGCCTCCGCGACCGGCGGGCGGAATTTCCGGGGTGACTACATCGACCAGAACTTTGATTCCTACTCTGTGGAATACACCTTTGATGACGGGACCAAGTTCCAGTTCAACGGCCGCACCATGCTCAACTGCAAACAAGAGGACGCCAGCTACGCGCATGGCTCCAAAGGCGCCGCAGTCATCAGCACCTCTGGCCACACGCCCGGCATCTGCCGCACCTGGTCCGACC
>JAYVJI010000993.1:0-1776 GCA_043769435.1 Verrucomicrobiota bacterium | reverse complement strand
CCGCGTCCCCGCCCTCCCCTTCCTGTCTCCAAGGCACCAAAAGTCTTCCGTCCCCGTCCCGTGAGCCCTCGTCACCGGACACTACCGAAAATGGATTGGGCGACAGTCATGATTGGAGGCGTTCTATTATCGATCGGCGGCGGTATCCTCTTTAAAATCGCAAGGCACAAAGGCGCAGAAGCGTCTGTGGTTTCAATCACCGAAGTCTCTCCACCCCCGACTCCTGCTCACGAAATTCCGGCGCCGGCCCCGTCAGCCTCCACTCTACTAAAGGCCCCGGTTGATAACGATGCGCTGGCAGCATTCACGGCAGGATCCGGGCGGGCCGGGCGGGCCGGAAATGCTGAGCCGGGGGCAACCGCATCTCCACCAGCGGCAGCCCAGCCGGTCGCCTCAAAATCTATGCCGGAGACATTGCTGGAATTTGACAGCATGGGAGCCAAAAGCAAAGGGGCCATTGAGCGCGAGCAGCAGGCGTTGGAAAAAGCCCTCACAACCGGTGCATGGCCGGAATATTATGCGTATCTCAGCCGCAGCCTGCTGGCCTTCGTGGGCCGGGATATTCGCGCGGGATCCACCGCTGCCGTGGATCGCCTAGCTGCTGCTCCCTCCGCGGCACTTGCCCTGAGCCGTTGCGCCTTTATCGATGCCATCGGCGATGAGGGAATAAAAATCCTGTCCAGCGACAGCCACCGCGCTCTCGTCCGCTGGATCATGACCACCCCCCGCGCTCTCGATACTGCCGCAGCCTCCCTCGTGCCAGAGGACCGTATCAGTGGGTTTTTCAAGGTCTGGAGCGACATCTGGACAGAGGATCCGCTCTCGCATGATAAATACCTCGACCTCGCCATCGCCGTAGCGCTCGTGTTTGATGAGAATTTCAGTCCGAATTGGAACGGAAAGCGATTAAAGATCGATCCATGGGAACGCTACATGTATTACCAGAAAAACAGCGAAAACGGTAAGCTGACTGGCAAGATACACCAAATGAAACCATCGGAGCTGATCTGGGTGGTCTGCGCGCCAGTGCCGGAGAGCGAATTGGACTGGGCGCTGCGGAAAATGTCTCTCAACCAGAAGAGCTGGGGGAATTCCTACGGCATGATCAAATACCTCATGGAACGGGCGGTGAACGGCCTCAACCCTTATAAGGAATACACCTTGGCCGAGATTCTGAAAGAAGGGGGCATATGCATGGACCAAGCCTACTTCACGGTCAATACCGCCCGCGCGCACGGGATTCCTGCCGCCGGTATTTCCGGAGACGGAAAGCGGGGACCTCACGCGTGGGCCACATGGATGGCCGATGAGGGAGAGTGGCACTTTACAGGACGATTTGAAGGCTATCCAGCAGGAGATACCCCCAACCCGCAGAGTCAGATAGATATGAGCGAAGAGGAATTTGCCCGGCTGAGTGAGCGGCGGGCGGAGACCGGCGTCCCCATTGCCAAGGCCCGTCAATTGCTTTGGCTGGCCGGCGTCTGTGTCGCAGAGCCGGATAAAGCAGGCCTCCTGATCGAACTGGCCGTGCAGACAGCCGACAAATGGCCGCCTGCGTGGAAGGCCCGTCTGGCCCATTGGAGCGCCCAGCGGGCCACCGCCCCAGTCGAGGAATGGCGCAAGCTGGTGGCCGCCGCCAAAAAGGAATTCCGGGAGAACACCGCCATGCTGGATCTGGTCCGGAAGGCGGAGACGGCCTTCATTTTCCCACGGCAGGATCCCGCTGTAACCATGGCTGACCTCAAAAGAGACAGCAGCAAGGCCAGGATCGACAGC
>JAYVJI010000992.1:0-6065 GCA_043769435.1 Verrucomicrobiota bacterium | reverse complement strand
GTGGCGGTGATGTTTCCGGCGCTGGTGGTGAAAAAGTTAACCGCAGGCGCAGCAGGACGATACGCTTCGATCTCACCGATCTGGGGATTGTAGGCGGTGCTGCTGATGTTGATGACGCGTATGAAGCGCCCATGGAAGGCCCCGGTGCCGTTCTCAGCGACGATCGTGTCCGCGCCACCGGTGGGAGGAAAACTGCCGTCGGTGTGCATGTCTGCGGACCACGTCTGCGCGCCAGGCGCACCTGCGTTGTCGGCGAATAGAGCAACGCGGTAGTTTGAAAGTCGCTCCTGACAGCACCCGTCACTGCGGCCATACACGAGGATGCGCCCTATTGCGTAATCCTGCAGGAGGTCCACCTGATAGTAATAACCAAGCGTCGTGGCTAGGGTGTCAGGGTGGGAAAAATTTGTGAGCAGTCCATCATTCACGTTGGTGACGGGGTAGCCGGCATAGGCAGCTGCGCTGGAAGTTGATGGCTTGTTGAGCGCGATATTCGGCGAGGCTACTCCGTCAAAGCTGAGGGCCTGAACTTCCGCCACCTGGGCAGTGTAGGCCACGCCGCTGATGTTTTCGAGGCGTATCCACTGACCAGTGAAAGTGCCGCCGGGGTTTGCAGTAGCGAGGACTTCATCAATGCCGCCGGAGCCGGAATTACCGGTGCCCGGCGGACGGATGATGGCGGTCCAAAGTGCTGGCAGCGCGGGCACGCCACTTCCGTTATCAGCCAAGATGGAGACGCGGTAGTTTTGGAGGCGGTCGGGGCAGCAGCCGTCATTGCGGTTATGAATGCGCAGTCGTTCGAGCGCGTAGGAGCGCCCCAGGTTTATGTCGTAACGGAACCCCGTCGTGTTGGTCATCGCATTCGGATGCGAAAACGTGGCGAGATTCCCGTCCGTGAGATTTGCCGCACCGTAAGCGCCAGGCCACGTGGAATTCAGCGTGCTCGTGGAGTTAAACGTGGTCACAGGCTTGCCCTGCGCCACATTGGTCTGGGCTATTGCCGAGGCAGCGAGGCAAAGCAGAATCGTTAGAATGGGGAGGAGTTGCATAGAATGAAATACAGGTTCTTACCACGAAGCCGGGGCCGTGGGCAAATCTATTCGCACGCATTTTCGCGATTCATGCCGATTGATTTCCCGCAGGCCAGCAAAACATGGGGTGCGGTCTCCGTCCTAGCGGCATCCCATTCGGTTTCTCCGGAACCTGAACATCGCCGCGTTTGCTTTGGGATGGCCGCTGCCGGGGCTAGCCGGAGCGGCGCTTCCCATCAAGTTGGCCGGCCGATCACGGTGCTTTTTCCACGCGCAGGCGGATGTAGGCGCGGGGCTGGGTGCCGGCGGGGGTGGACTGGCGGACGGTCACGGATTCCTTTCCGCTGGCGTCGGGCAGGCTGACTTCCTCTATTAGTGTGCCGCAGGTCCATGTGCTGAGGTCGGCGCTTTGCTCGCAGAGGTAGAGGATGTCGCGGGGGCGGGTGGCGGGGCCGGGGCGGGTGTAGGTGAAGGCGAGGAAGGTGGTGCCATTCCGCGTCGCGGGTTGCAGGGTGGTCGGGTTGCTGGTGCCCGCGCTGGTGGGGCTGGTGCCGACGGCGGCTTCCATGAGATTAGTCACGCCGTCGTGGTCAGGATCGGCCAAGGGCAGGGCCGCCGGGGCGTTGGGGAAGGATTGCGCGGCGGTCCAAGTGGCGACGGTATTGGCAGGGTTCACAGGGGTGAGGCCGACTTCCACGCTGTCAGTTAGATAATTCACAACGCCGCCCCATCCGGCGGGGAGGTTCAGGAAGCGCACGGTGCTGAAGGTGCCGGTGCGGCTGGTGCCTTGGGCAATCTTCCATCGCGTGGCGGCGCTGGGCGCGGTGGGCAGGGTGATCCAGACTTCGAGGGTGCCGCCGATGGTGAGTGCGCCCGCTGTGGTGAGCTTGCCGGTGCTGCCGGCAGCGGGCGGGTTTGCGTAGAGCATGGTGGTCAGCGTGCTGGCGGCGGTGAGGGTGGCGGCATCTGGAACGGTGAGCGGGCTGCCGTTGAGCGTGAGTTGTCCGCTGTTGGTGAAGGTGCCGAGGCCATCGGTGGTGGTGGTCAAGGAGGCTCCAGCGGCGATTTCCAGCGTGCCCTGGTTGTGGCGCAGGGTGCTCAGTTGCGGCCATGAAGCCGCTGCGCCAGAGAGCATAATGCTGGCCTGATTCGTGGTGATGGGCTGTGGGTTATTCGGGACGATGTTGCCGGTATTCAGGATACTGAAAAGCTCATAGCGGCCCTCTTTCAGGACGCCATTGGAGTAGGTATCTCCATTGAAGTAAGAGTTGGCTCCGGGAGTGATGGCGAGGGAGCCGTTCTCGACGCGGAGGGTGCCGAGATTTCGGAAATCGGCTATGTCCAGGGCGGCGGTGCCGGCGTCTATCTTGCGGATCAGGCCGCGATTGATCGGACTGCTGCCCGAGAGGGCCGTGGCCCCGACGAGGCGGAGTTCCGGCACGCTCACGGGCGAGCCTGCGGCGGCGGTGCCGAGGTTGGTGAAGTTATTGAAAGTGGCCCCGCCGCCTTCCACATAGATCAGCCCGGCATTGGCGGCCACGGAACTGAAACCCGAGCCGTAGGTGGAACCATTGAGCCGCAGCGAGCCTTCGTTCAGTGCTCCAAGAAACCGCGCGCCGATTCCTTCGATGATAGCGCTGCCGCTGGTGCTCAGCCGTGGCAGGATGTAGTCAGTGCCGCCGGTGCCCATGAGCTTGAGCACGCCATTCCCGGTGGCAGTCACCTGCAACAGACTGAGGTCCGTGAAGCCGTTGCTCAGGACGGGCCGCCGAAGCCCGTTGGTGATTTCCATTCGGCTGTTATTCGCGAGGGCGACATCGAGCCGGTCCGCTTCAAACGTGGCGGTGGAGCTAGTGCGGAGCGTGCCGCTGCTGACTTCAAAGCGACCACTGTCCGGCTGGCCGGGCAGGGTTTGGCTGGTAAGTTGAAACGCACCGATGACGGAGACGCCGCTGCCGCCGCTCTTGCGGATGATCCCGCGATTGAGGACGCCGAGATTCGCATTGGCATCATTTTGAAAATCAATCACGGCGGCGGTGGAGCTTGGCTGGACCACGCCATTGAAAAGCGAGTGGCCACCGGGGCCATTCAGGTCAGCCCGCAGCAGCAATTGGTGCTCATTTTGAAAAGCTCCGTCCACTCCGGATGGCCCGACCACTTGGACGAAGCCCACATTCCGCAGGGGCTTCCCAAAACTCGAGAAGGTGCCGCCTGCGGCCTCGAACATGCCGGCAGGGCAATCAAGCACGCCGTCCGGCACGGGGGCATTGCTCGTGCGGGAAGTGAACATATTCTGCAACCACGCGGTGAGGCGCACCTTGCCCGCGCCAGAGCTGCGGAGCGTGCCAGTGAGCAGGTGGGGCTGATTGCCAGGAAGCACCGTCCCCAGTTCCAGCACCGCTCCACTGGAGACGCGGGCATCGAGGCCGAAGTAGTTCGGCGTCCCCGTGGTAGCGATCCTGACCGTGCCGCTCTGCACGTCAATCACCCCGTCCTCGTTGTGCTCGCCGATGTCGAAATTCGTCAGCGTGGCCGCGATGGTGGAAAGGCCGGCTCCGCCCGATTTCCGGATCACGCCGCGATTGTGGATCGTGCCCGGCGCACTCGGCGTGCTGGTGAGATCGGCGTCCACTTCGATGCGGATTTCGGCCACCGAGGGATCGCCACCGAGCTGGGCCTGGCTGCTGCGGTTTTCCAGATTTCCGGTTCCGGCGTAGGCATAGCCGTTCACATCCAGATGCCCGCCCGTGAGGCGGATGAGGTTCGTGTTCAGTAAATGATTCGCCGTCATGTTGCCCGTGACCTGAAGCCGCCCGCGATTCCAGTAGCGGTTGCCCTGCTGCTCCGCGAAGGCATTGCCTCCTGCCCAGATGCTGTCGCCATCAAAGGCCAGCGTGCCGCCATTCATGTGCAGCGTGCCGCCATTCATGTGCAGACGGTTTAGCTGAAGCGCGGATGGTGGTAGGCCAGCCCAGAACAACAGCGGGCTTTGGTTGTCCCAGGGAATAGACTGAACAGGCGCGAGATTTAGAAACACTGTGCTCGGCGGCGTGGGGTTGTTCCCTTGGCCGATGGTCACGATGGACCCCGCGCCGGGCCATGCGAAGTTCGAGCGGTAGCCCCACGCGTTGAGGTAGGGAATGGTCCACGTGCCGCCGCCATCATTGGAAGTCGCCCAACAGCGGGGATCGCCCGGCTGAAATCCACAGTTCTGCGCCCACTGATTGCTATGCTGGGTCGCCGGGGGCGGGCCGGTGACATCCGGCAGATTTTGCCAGCCCATGCCGCCAAAGTCCGGTGCCACCGGGCTGGTGCCGGGATTGGCCACGCTAACTTCATAGCCATCGTTGAAGCCGTCGCCATCGGTGTCGGGTTTGTTGGGATTGGTGCCGGTATTTCCCGCCACCACGAAGACGCCGGTATTCGTTTCCACGCCGTCGGCGAGGCCATCGTTGTCGCTGTCCGTGGAAAGCGGGTTCGTGCCGCGGTGCAGACCATCCACCCACACGCCGGTCAGGGTTTCCGTCTGATCGCCGAGGCCATCGCCATCGCTATCACCATGCGCGGGGTTGGTGCGTTGGCGGAATTCCACCAAGTTGCTGAACGTGTCGCCATCGGAATCCGTGGCGGCATCGGCTGCGGAGTTCTTGTTCAGGAAAGCGTAGAGCATCTCATAGGCATCGGGCAGGCCGTCGCCATCGGCATCCGGCTGGCTGGCATCCGGGCCTGCGGCACGGCTGGCAATGACCTCCGACTGCACGAGGACTTTGTTGTAGAGGCGGACTTCGTCGAGCGTGCCGTGCAGGTTAGGCTCATTCGTCCAATTGGATCGGCCAAGCCAGCAGTTCACATCGGCGATGGCGGAGAGGTTCTGCGCCACGGTGGCGCTCGTCTTGAGAACGCCATCGCGGTAATAGGTGATGGCCGTGGTGCCAGGCGTGGAGTTGTCGAAGGTATAAACCACATGCGCAGGGACGCCGAGCGACTGCGGCGCATGGCTCAGCGCCTGAAAATATCCGTCCGGCAGGATGGCGGGATCCTGCCAGTGCAGGCCCTGCTGGGTGAGCGCGCTAGCAGTGTGGGCGAAAGCGAGCAGCGAATTCGTGCCCGTGGCCGCCGCGCCGCCAGGGCCGGTGATTTCCCCCGCCGTGCCCGTGCCGAATTCAAAGAACCGCGACCATGAACCCGAGAAGCTTTTCACAAGGTACCAGCCTTCCACGGTGAACTGAGTCTGTGAAGAGACAAGACCGTTAGGCAAATCCACATACGCCGCCGTGGCACTGCTGCCGCCGGGAAGACGCAGCGCCTTGCCCGCGGCAAACGAAGTATCCGCCGCCGCCCCCGCACCGCGCACCGTGGCATGGGCCGAGCCGATGGTGTCAGGAATCACCGTGCCATCCGCCACCGCGCCGGGCAGTGCGTAGAAGCTCCAGCGATGCGTCATCCCCGTCGGCGCAGCCGTGGGCGTGGAAAGCACGAGCCTCACATCATCCGCCAGACCGGACTTCCCATCCACATGGCCGGAGAAGGTCATCTTCACCCGCG
This sequence comes from Verrucomicrobiota bacterium, assembly GCA_043769435.1. Classification (GTDB taxonomy): domain Bacteria; phylum Verrucomicrobiota; class Verrucomicrobiia; order Verrucomicrobiales; family V1-33; genus JAYVJI01. The sequence goes on along the minus strand of JAYVJI010000992.1, from coordinate 489 downwards.
CATAGCGGGCCGCAGCCGGCACCGGGAGATCCGTGCGGCGCGTTAGCATTTGAGAAATGCCGCCGCGTTCCGCCGGAGTCACCGCCTCCAGCGTCGTGGTGCTCAGCGGCGCGTAGGTGGAGTCCAGCAGTTCCAGACTCAGCGAAACCGTGCCCGAGTCCGCCCCCACGCCGCCGAGCCACGCCACGAACTGCGCCACCGTGCCGCCCGCCATGATCGTCTCCCGCAGCGGACTCAGGTCCACCTCCTGCGACAGCGTAGAGCCTCCACTGGGCGGTCCCGAGCTAAACAGATTAGCGCCACGATTCAGCGACCCCGGACTGCCCACCGCCAGAAACCCCGGCGCGCCATAAGCCACCGCCGAGACATTCCCACTCTGCACCCACCCCGGCACCGGCACGTAAGTTGTGGCATCCGGTGCCCCCGGTCCGGCATCCGCGCCCGGGTTTGAGATAAGGTTGCTTCCCAAAGTGGCCTGAGCCCATACCG
>JAYVJI010000991.1:0-3615 GCA_043769435.1 Verrucomicrobiota bacterium | reverse complement strand
ACTGTCGCGCTGAAGGTTTTAGTCACCAATCCCGAGTTTGCAGCAATATTGGTATCCACTGCCTTCACAGCTGCGGTAAGCTTTACTGATTTGACACCGTTTTTCCAGTCAGCGATCCTCGTCGGGACTGTGCATGACAGGAACCCGCCACTGAAATCTAACGCCGGAACAGCAGTAGGCGAAGTCAGAGGATCAGAGCCATCCCATGTCCAAAAGAAACGGAAGACATTGCTGTTCTGGTAGGCTTTCGGGAATGCCAGCACATTCCAGAAAAACGCGCTGCCCTTGGTGCTGGAATCAGAGATCGGGGTACTGCCCGCGATCCTTGGCCCGCCGAGATTGAAATAGGTCAATGAAGTGGCTAGGAAAAGCACCCCAGGCAAGGGTTTTACCGGTGTCGTCGCATAGGCATTCACGCCAACGGGGCTGTCATCAAATAGATCCGGATCCAGTGCAGAGCAGTAGGCGTTGATCGTCTGTCCAGGATCCACGGCAAACGAACCCTGATAAGCCGTGTAGCCCCCTTGGTTGATGCTGTATTGTATCTGGTGTGTGCCCACGGGATTCGTGGATGTCAGGGTAAGCATCAGCGGATAATTGTTCAGTGGCTTCACTCCTCCCCGCGCGCTGAAAACCGGAGTGGTGAGCTTATCCGGCGGCGGGGTCGGCGGGTCAGGCAAGCCCGGCTCTGCTCCAGCAGCAGGCGAGACTGGAGCCCGCCGCCCCGGCCCGCCAGTGGGATCGGAAAAGTCCCATACCCAGCGCGTATTAGTCGCCAGACTGGTCGCGGTCTTTCTGGCCTCCTCGCCATAGTCCACCTGCGCCAGTGCCTCATCAAAAGCAAATTCCCGGATGCCCGCCACTCCTGAGGTCTTGATTTCAAAGCGAGCCCCCTTGCTGTCGTTTACCAGCACAGCCCGGCGCGCACCCGTTGCCGCCTCCGCCGTCGACTGGAGCACAAAGGTCAAACGCTCGTCTACAAATCCGGCGCGATGGCTGGTGTGTGTCTTCTGGGAAAGGGCATCCCCCTTCCTTTTCAGCCGATCCAGCAGTGACTTTGTATTTGCCAACTGCGCGGGCGTAAAAACCCCGCCTCCCTGGCGAAACATATTGATCGCATTATTCAAAGCTCGCACATCCCCTTCCAGCTTCGTGGTCTGCGCCACCCGCACAGTCCCGCTGAGAGCCATCAATGCAGCGCCTCCTATGCTGCTCACGACAGCGAGCACCATCAGAAGTTCCGTGAGCGTGAAAGCTGATTTAAATCTGCTTTTAAAAGTTTTTGGAATTTTCATGGTTTGACGCCCTATTTTTATAGTATTTATCAAACAAGTCAACGGAAATATTGTATTTTTCATAATTTTGATAAAAAGCATTCTGATTTGGGACTTGTGACTTTCACTCAAGCGGCTAATTCCTGTCTGGACCTCAGCACCTTATCATCACAACCCATGGCCATAACTGAAAACTGGAATATCCGGACCCGGGCACACGCCTGCGCCGCGACTGGAGAGACATTTGCCGATAGCGCCCCGTTCTACACCGCCCTTTTCGAGGATCCCGCCAGCGGGGACCTCGTGCGCAAGGACTACTCCCTGCAAGGCTGGGCCCAGGCTGAGGCCGCCGGGATGGCCCTGCTGCCATTCAGTTTCTGGAAATCCACCTACGAGCCGTCGAAATCCGAGTCAAAGCCGGAAGTCGTTGAAAAAGAAGGAGCCGCAGCCCTGCTTCGCCGGTTGATAGAGGAGGACAGCGCCGGATCGGAAAATACCCGCTATATACTTGCCGTGATGCTCGAGCGCAAAAAAATCCTGCGCCAAACCGGCACCAGAGACACCGAGGAGGCTTCCTTTCTCGTATACGAAAACCCAAAAAACGGCGAAGTCTACATCATCCGTGATCCGGAACTGAAGCTGGATCAGGTAGAGGCGGTGCAAAAGGAAGTCAGCCTCCTGCTCAGCACTCCCGGGATGACCCCGCCAGCCGAACCCACTCCAGCCGGGACTGGCACTGCCGCTCCAGAGCCGGAATCCATCGCGGCCCAACCAGAGCCTGACGCATCGCCTGACGAACAGCCGACCACCGAAACATCTACCCCGGAGACGTCCGCCACCGATGTGCCCGATGTGGCTGCCGTTGAGGAAGATTGCGCCAGGCACGGGGATATTGCGAGTGGACCACCGGAAGGCAGTTCCCCTATCGAAGTTCCCCATAATATTCCAGCCTGACTCAACCTGCCATCCATCCGCCAAACTCATCTCCCTAACTAATATGGTCTCCGCCGCCGAATCCGTTGACATCCGCAGCCAAATCCTGCGCCTCAAGAAAGAACAAAACGCCGTCATTCTAGCACATAATTACCAAGACAAAGAGATTCAGGAAGTGGCTGACTTTGTCGGAGACTCGCTGGGGCTGGCCTACAAAGCTAGGGAAACCGACGCGGACGTTATCGTCTTCTGCGGGGTTCACTTCATGGCGGAAACAGCGAAAATTGTTAACCCCGGGAAAATCGTCGTCCTTCCTGACAAGGATGCCGGCTGTTCCCTAGAGCAAAGCTGCCCTGCCCCGGCATTGGAGGCCTATCTGAAGAAGCACGAAGCCAAGAATTACTACGTCATCGCCTACATCAATTGCAGCGCCGGGGTCAAAGCGCTGAGCGATTGCATCTGCACCAGCGGCAACGCCGTGCGCATGGTCCAAGCTACTCCTGCGGACAGGAACATCCTTTTCGTCCCGGATGCGAACCTAGGCTCATGGGTCATGGAACAAACCGGGCGTCACATGGACCTTTGGCAGGGAGCCTGCTACGTCCATGTGGAATTCACCCGCGACAGTATCCTAAAAATCAAAGAGGAACACCCCGGAGCGCCCGTGGTAGCCCACCCGGAGTGTACCTTTGCAGTCAGGCTCCTCGCAGATGAAGTCTGCAGCACGGAAAAAATGGTCCATTATTGCCAGGCTTCACCGGCCACTAAATTCATCATCGCCACCGAGAGCGGCATGTTACATCGGCTGCGCCGCGAGTGTCCCGGGAAGGAATTCATCGCCGGTCCGACCACCCATTGCGCCTGTGCTGACTGCCGCTACATGAAACTGAACACCATGGAGAAACTCTACCGCTGCCTCCGGGATCTAAGCCCACGGGTGGAAATGCCCGAGCCTGTCCGGCTGTGCGCTGAAAAGCCCATCCAGCGCATGCTGGAACTTTCACGCTGATTTTTCCATGGATCCCCGGCCACTGGCTGCTCTGGACTTCGAAAGCGCCGGAGAGGCTCCCGGCCGCACAGACTCCCCGGTGCAGTGCGGCATGGCGACCATGCGCGGTTCGTTGCTCCTGCCCGGCACCTTTTTTGTCAGCTACATCAACCCCCGCAGACCCGTCACCTGGGCCGCGAGACAAGTCCACGGCATCAGTGATGAAGATGTGGCCGACGCTCCAGATATGAGTGCCCTATGGCCCGAGTTCCGCGCGCGCCTGAGCGGAGCCATCATCGTCGCACACTCCGCCGGCACCGAGCGCCGCTTCCTGCGCGCCTTCCCTTTCCATCACTTCGGGCCATGGCTGGATACCCTCCACCTCAGCCGCAAGGCCTGGCCCGGCCTAGCCGACTATTC
>JAYVJI010000990.1:0-5685 GCA_043769435.1 Verrucomicrobiota bacterium | reverse complement strand
CGCCGCTTTGGCCGAGATTTTTTTCCGGCAGAAAGGCATCATAGGCAATGCCGTAGGCGCGGGCGACGGAGTGATCATAGTCGCTGCAAAGGGTCAGCTGTATGTTTTCCTTATCAGCCCATGCCTTTTGAGCGAAGGGGTTGTCCCCGCTGATCGCGATGACCCGTGCTCCGAGACCCTTGTATTCATTGAGTCCGCCGGAAATCTCGCACAGTTCCTTGGTGCAGACGCCCGTGAAGGCCATGGGCACGAACAGAATCAGGACATTGGTGACGCCGGCATTTTCGCTCAGCGTGACGTACTCGGGGCCGTTGGCACCGAGGGTGGTAAGTTTGAAATCCGGGGCGGGAGTGCCTGTTGAGAGAGCCATATTTTGAGTAATGTATAGTAGAAGAGTGAACCGGTCGCCGCAGAGGGTCCGGGAAGCAGGAAAAGGCTGCAGTGAGAAAGAAGGTCAAGGGCAGAGGCAGCTGCACTGGCATCCATCATCGCGCCGGGGCTGCTCAAATAATAATCCTTGTGACGCATCAAAGACATTGGAAAAGGAAGCCCTCTCCTATTCTCATAAAAGCTGCTGCATGACTGACCGTTACCAAATTCTAGAACAACTGGGCGAAGGCGGGGTGGGCAGTGTCTACAAGGCATGGGACGCCAAGCTCCAGCGGCATGTGGCTATAAAATTTCTGCTGCCAGCGAACCAACGGACATCCGAGCAGGGCACAGACCTGAGCCGGGAGGCGGCGGCCATCGCTAGGCTGCAGCATCCGAATGTGGTTTCAGTTTATGATCTGGACAGCGATGGAGATGCCCCCATGGTGGTGATGGAGTTCATCAACGGGGAGACGCTGGAGCAAATGACGCGCCGGGGTGCCATGGACCAGGAAGACTGGGAAAAGATAGCGCAGGAGTCTCTGGAGGGCCTCGCCGCGGCCCATGCGGCGGGCATGGTCCACCGGGATATCAAGCCAGGGAATATGATGTTTCACTGGCTCACCAACGGGGACTATCAGATAAAGCTGCTGGACTTCGGGCTGGCCAATCAGGGGATGCGGCCTGAGCAGCAGGACCTAACAGAATCCGGCACCGTGGCCGGCAGCGTCCACTTCATGGCTCCGGAGCAGTTTCAGCGTCATCCATTGGATGTGCGCACCGACCTTTACTCCATGGGCGCGGTATTATATTATTCCCTCGCGGGCCGGTTGCCTTTTGATGGCGAGTCCACCGATGCCGTGATGAATGCGCACCTGAAACACACCTGTCCCGCGTTGAGCACAGTCCGGCCTGACCTGTCGCCCCTTCTGGCTGAATGGGTGAATTGGTTGATAAAGCGGCAGCCCTCTGACAGGCCGGAATCTGCTGCCCTGGCTCTCAAAACACTGAGGGGCATTATCAGTGGCACCCTAACAGAAATTCCCGGGCGACGCACCACCGCTTTAAAAACCGTGGCTGATGTCCCGCTGCTGCGGGACGCAGCCAACCGGACCAGCCACCAGAGCGCCTCCTCCTCCGTCCCGGCACCCGGCGTCGTGGTGGCAGCAACGCCTGAAGCGAAGCCAGCGCTGCCAGCCGCAGTGCTCCTCAGCGCCGCCGCAGCTCTCGCCGCCGGTGGCATACTCTGGGGGGTGCTCAAAAAGCCGTCCACGCCGGAGCCGGATCCACCCACCATTGTTCCAGCTACCTCTGTCATCGAGCACACACCCATTCCTCCGCCCACGGCAGCCCCTCCGTTGGTATCAGACCCCATCCCGGCTCTGCCTGACCTGCCGCTGGAGCACCTCGTCATTTGCCTTCATGCAGGCAGCGGCGGTAAGAAAAATCGCGGCGCAGATCCCATCGCCGCCGGTGATGCCGCAGACTACTGGCCGGATACCGCCAGTGCGCTGGGCGACAACGGGGCACAATACTTCGTCACGGCGCAGGCAGATCGTGAGCTGCATCAGCCACTGTGGGTGCCGGTGCCGGATGGGGAAGGACTCGTTGACAGCCAGATGGCCTATTCATTTGCTCCCGAGCGCAATTTTGTGATGGCCAGAGACCGCGACATGGTAGGCGATCCGGTGGGTGATGCCTTCAGTGGGAATGCACGCACATGGATGATAGTGATGAAAGCCCCGGGAAATCTGCCCGTGGATCAGATCGTCATTCAGTCCCGAGTAGGCGAAAACAGCCGGGGCTGGGAAACCCGCATCGACGAGGGCAACATCCGCAGCGGTGGACACACTGACCACGACAACCAGTCCTACCATTCCAAGTGTGATTTTCCGGGATCGAGTTGGTTCATTCTCGCCGCCCGGTACGACGGCGCGGCCAAGCGGCTCAGACAATGGATCGTCCAGCCGGATGGAAAGCTGCTGGCCTGTGACCCTGTTTTTGCTGATCTGGCCACTGGCGATGCGGAATACATCCGCATAGGCAGTGGAAAAATGTCCAACGAACCGGTGCATGACTATTTTCAGGGTTCCATCGCCTGCATTCTGATTTATAATGCGGCCCTTCCGGATGCCGGTGTGAACAAGTGCCTCTCCGTGCTTTGCAGCCGCTTTTTTAGCAAAGCACTCGCGGAATAACGCCTCCGGGCTCACCGTAATCAACAGCGAGGGCACGGTTGCACTCCCCTTGGCAGCCATTATTAGGGCCGCGTTCCTGCGGCCTTACTCTGAGGCCGCCTGAGCAATCCCGCACGGAGTCACTGATCCCGGACGGGCCACTCCATGATTGATTTTCTCAAGCGTCAGAAATTGCAAAGGCAGGGTTACTCCTGCGGAAAAAAACGCCGTGAACAGAATGAGAGCGAATGGAGAGAACTCCTCCGCTCCAGCCCCTATGTGCGCTGGCTGATCGTAGCAGCCTTTATATGCGTCTTGGGATTCATCGTTCCCTATGTGGGAGATAATGCCGGTTATCAACACATGGGCGAGGGCATGGGCATAGCGGCCATGCTGGTGCTGGTGCCTGTGAGTCTGGCCCACTTAAAGCTGAACCTGCGGCAGCTTTGGGACCGGAATAGCCGGATGTTGCTACTCTTCGGGCTGGTGCTGCTGCAGCTCGGCCTGCTCATGGGGGTCTGGTGGGTGGCCGGCATCAATAACTTGAAGGAGGATTTCATACTCTTTCTCGCACCCGTTGCCCTAGCCCCCATCCTAGCGACATTACTCTGTGGGAAAAGAGCCGGGTTTTTCGCGGTCATCTATAGCAGCCTCTGGGGCATGCTGCTGTCGGATTGGCGAGTGGCTTTCCACTTTGGCATCGTCAGTGCGGTGGCAGGCATCGTGAGCATCTGGGCAGTGCGCCGGTTGAGAAAACGTAGCCAGCTCCTGAATGCCGGCCTGCTCTCAGGCCTCGCGGCGGCCTTCATCTGCGGTGTGGTCGGGCGCCTAGAAAAAGCATGGTTTCAGGGCATGGAAATGGAAGCATGGCGGCTCCTCGGCACAGAGGCTGGAGCCGTCGTCCTCACGGGAATCTTCACTGCGGTGCTGGCCGGTGGCCTGCTTCCCGTCCTAGAGGCCGTATTCCGCATCACCACCACTATCTCATGGATCGAGCTGGCCGACCTCAATCACCCACTGCTCCGCCGCATGACTCTGGAAGCTCCGGGAACCTACCACCACAGCCTCATGGTGGCCAACCTAGCAGAAGCCGCCGCCGAGTCCGTCGGCGCTAACCCGACTATCTGCCGGGTGTGCTCATACTTCCATGACATCGGAAAACTCAGCAAGCCGGAATACTGCATCGAGAATATCACCGATGAAGAAAATCCCCATAACGACCTTAAGCCCGCGATGAGCGCCCTCATCGTCATGGCCCACGTCAAAGAAGGCGTCGACCTAGCGGTGCGCCACAAGCTGAACCGGGAAATCCTAGACGTCATACAACAGCACCACGGTACGTCCCTCGTTTATTATTTCTACCGGCGGGCCATTGATCAACAAGAGGCGGTGAAAAAACTGGCTGCTGAAGGAAAGGCCGATGCCAGCGAAGTTCCGGAGGTAAAAGAATCCGCTTTCCGTTATCAGGGTCCGCTGCCCTCCACGCGAGAGAGCGCCATCATCAGCCTAGCTGATGCCGTGGAGAGCGCGAGCCGCAGCCTACAAAAACCCACGCCTCAAAAAATCGAAAGCCTCATTGATGACATTATTCTATCCCGTCTCAAAGACTACCAGCTCGATGACTGCGATCTCCGCATGTTCGAATTGACGCTGATCAAAGAAAGCTTCGCCAAAACCCTGCGCACCGCACTGCATCGCCGCATCCCCTATCCGGAGGAAAAAGAAACTATCCGGAAGGAACGGGAAGAAGGGCATCCCCGGCAAAACAAACCAGTGGTTAGCCCCCAGGTAATTGCCCCTCAGCCGTCCCCTGCACCTGTGGCCATGGATTCCGCTGCGGTCCCGCCTTCACCGCCGTGAGCCTGACCTTGTGAATCTTGTGATACCGGAACCCAGTATTCCCATAGACCCGGCGCTCCGGACGCAACTGGCCTACTACGAGGCAAGGGCATCTGAGTACGATGCCTGGTGGAAACGCGAAGGCCGCTATGACCGCGGGCCGGAGGCCACTGCCGCATGGTTCCAGGAAGCGGCCCTTCTGGAACAGGCGCTGGATGCCTTTCAGCCACGGGGCCGCATCCTCGAACTCGCCTGCGGCACCGGCCTCTGGAGCCGGAAACTCCTGCCCCATGCAGACTCGCTGACGGTGATCGATGGCTCTGCTGAGATGCTGAAAATCTGTGCGGCAAGACTTCAGTCCCCATCTGTAAACTACCTCCAGGCCGACCTCTTCGACTGGCAGCCGGCCGCCACCTTCGATACTGTGTTTTTTAGCTTTTGGCTTTCCCATGTGCCGCCGGAAAAGTTCGAAGCCTTCATGTCTATGGTGCGTAAATGCCTCGCTCCAGGCGGAAGAATATTCTTCATCGATTCACGTCATGAGCCTGCTTCCACTGCAAATGATCACCAGTTGCCGCCGCCGGAGGCAGGAGTGCTAACAAGGAGACTCGACGACGGCCGTGAGTTCCAGATTTATAAAGTGTTTTATGAGCTGCCCGCATTGAAGGACAGACTCGCCACTCTCGGCTGGAATGTGGATGCCTGGAATACCCCTCGCTTTTTCCTTTACGGCGCGGGACATCGGATGGAGTAGCCCCCCCGCAGCGTACACAGCATTCCAGCCAGAAACACTGTAATTCACTGACGGTGCTGCCTGTGCTCACTAGCCTGGCCCTAACTATATCTCCTTCCCTGATGCCCATCGTTATCAAATACCCGGCTGACCTTCCCGTGGCCCAGCGCCGCGAGGAGATCGTCGCGTTGATGAAAGCGCATCAGGTCGTCATCATCGCAGGCGAGACCGGTTCCGGAAAGACCACCCAATTGCCAAAAATGTGCCTTGAGGCTATGGGCTATACCGCCGGCACCGCCATGCGCGGCATGATAGGCTGCACCCAGCCGCGGAGGGTAGCAGCCATGAGTATTTCACGGAGAGTCGCAGAGGAACTGCAGGCAACGTGGGGCCAGGAAGTCGGCTGCCGTATCCGCTTCAATGACGACACCAGCCGCACGACGGTGCTGAAATTCATGACCGATGGCATCCTGCTGGCGGAAGTGCAGTCCGATCCAATGCTGCGTCGCTACAGCGCCATCATCATCGATGAAGCCCACGAGCGCTCGCTTAACATCGATTTTCTGC
>JAYVJI010000989.1:0-1659 GCA_043769435.1 Verrucomicrobiota bacterium | reverse complement strand
GGAAAACGGCGGCAATGACGGAAAGAACAGCCAGCGTGGTTTGGAATATGATACGATGTCCGAACGGTTGGCTCGGTTCATCCACGATGAGGTGCTGCCGGCGGTGCTGGCTAATGCTGAAATCAAGGCCGCCTATCCGAAGCTTGCCCTGACCAGTGACCCATGGGGCCGGGCCGTTATGGGCTGCAGTTCCGGCGGGGCTGCTGCGCTTTCCATGGGCTGGTTCAAGCCCGAGTGGTTCCGCCGCATCGTGGCGTATTCCGGCACCTTTGTGGATCAGCAGGATGATGACGCGCCAGAGGAGGCGAAGTTTCCCCTCGGTGCATGGGAGTATCATTCCGGCATGAAGCTTATCGAGAACTCACCAGTCAAGCCGCTGCGAATTTTCACCCATGTGTCCGAAAACGACCTCCGGGCTCATGATGAAGAGGGCACGCATCACAACTGGGTGATGGCAGGGCTGCGCACGGAAGCGGCGCTGGAAGCCAAGGGCTACCACCATCGGTTCGTCCTGAGCAAAGCCACCGGACACTGCGACAAGCGTGTCTTTGAGCAGACGCTGGCCGAGACGCTGGTGTGGACTTGGCGCGGTTACAAGCCAGAGTGATTTGGGCTTGGTCGAAGCCTCATTCTCCGGCCTCATTCTCCATCCCCATTCCCCAGCTTAAGCCCGGGGCCACATGCCCGTGCAGGCTAATCCTTGGAGGCAGCCCGGGAGGGCTTCTTTTCTACGGGGGCTTTTTTCTCCGGCGCCGGTGCCGGGGCTGCAGTTGATTCACTGGTGCTGGCCGCAGCCGGGGCCGGAGCGCTGGCTGCTGCGGAATCGCTCTTTGCTGCTGCTTTGTAGCTCTCGCTGCGGTAGTCAGTGATGTAGAACCCTGATCCTTTGAAAACCAGTCCCGCTCCGGTTCCAAGCAAGCGGCGGACTTTTCCCTTGCAGGCTTTTACAGGGCATTTGGTCAGCTTAGCGTCGTTCATGGATTGGAATACTTCAAATTCATGACCGCATTTGTCGCAGACGTAGTCGTAGTTGGGCATAATCGATAACGGAAATTGGTGGAGGGCGGGTCTGTTCCGTTCCTCTGGCACCCGGGTCAACGGATTAGTTTCCGGACGGCACATTCCCTTTGCCATTGAGTGAAGCCTGGGCAAATTCTGTTATCCTTAATACCAACTCACTATGCCAGCACTCTACTACTCCGGACCCAATCGCCAGCCCGTAACCGCTCAGGATACGGACCTTCCCATACTGGTGCAGAACGGCTCAATTTCCGCAGACACGCTCATCTGGATGGAGGGGATGGCTGACTGGAAGCCGCTGAAAATCGTGCGCCCCGACCTGCTCCCAACAGGCCCGCCTATGCCGCCGGCCGGCAGTCCGCCCCCGCCCCCGGCTGGGGGGCCGCCTCCGCCGCCTGCTGCGCCGTTGATGAATCAAGGGGCGAATGAACGCAGGGCTCATGAGATAGACTATCAGCTTTTCGGCGAGGAAATGCAAATCATTGAGATCGAACTGGATCCCGGCGAAACTGTTATCGCGGAGGCCGGATCGATGAACTATATGGAAGCCGGAATCCAGTTTGAGACGAAGATGGGAGATGGATCCAATCCCAAAAGCGGCTTCATGGATAAGATGAAGCAAGTGGGTCAGCGGATGCT
>JAYVJI010000988.1:0-3633 GCA_043769435.1 Verrucomicrobiota bacterium | reverse complement strand
CATGGACATCCCCCAGCAATGGCATGGACAACGAGATATATGACTTCGCGGAGAAGGATGGTTTTCTCTATGCCGGAGGGGCCTTCGCCAATGCCGGCGGCGTGGCCGCCGCTAGGATCGCGCGATGGAACGGCACCGCCTTCGCCGCCGTCGGGTCCGGTATGGGCACTTCATTCAACAGCGGGGGCGGGGCCATCTATGATTTATTGCCGGTGGGCGGCGACCTCTATGCAGCGGGCGACTTCCGCACCACCAATGGCCTAAGCACACCCGCCAACGGCGTCGCCCGCTGGGACGGCAGCACCTGGAGCGCTTTTGCCTCCGGCACCGATGGCCCGGTAACGGCGCTGGGTTTTGATGGCGCGGGCGGCCTGCTCACGGGCGGGCAATTCAGCAAAGCAGGAGGGAAAGTGTCTCCCTGGTTCGCAAAGTTCATCATCCCGTGCCCCATCATCCAGATCGAGTATCCCGCCACCGTCATCCAGCCCGACGGCACCGGCACCGTAGCCATGGTCGCGCCCTCCGGCGGCAGCAGACAGGCCGCCCTCACCGTGAGAAACCTCGGCGGCGCACTGCTCACCCTGAACAGCGCCAGCCTCAACGGCACCCACGCCGCGCGCTTCAGCGTGAACACCTCCACATGGCCCGCCAGCATCGCCTCTGGAGCCACCGGGGCCATCGCCGTCACCTTTTCCTCCACCGGCGGTATCACCAGCCAAAACACCGCCGCCCTGCATGTCATCAGCAACGACACCGCCGCCAGCCCCTACGACGTAAACCTCAGCGCATGGGGCTACTCCACCACCGGCGACACCGATGGCGACGGCATGATGGACTGGGCGGAATACACCGGCAGCGCCTTCGGGTTCGACTGGCAGGTGCCCAATCCCGCGCTCATCGCCGCCCTGCCGGAATTCAACGCCGCCGCCGGACTCTACAGCATCGCCGACATGCAGACGCTCCATGTGCCTGAATTTCGTCACCCGGGACCCCGCCACCGGGCAGTTCCGCCTCATCCTCGGGCTTGAGAAATCCGGCACCCTCACCGGCTTCCTCCCCTTCCCCATGTCCGCACCCGCCGCGTCCATCAATGGCCAGGGCAAGCTCCAGTTCGACTTCACCACCCCGGAGCCCCGCGCCTTCTTCAAAGTCCAGCCGCAGTAGTCGAGAAATATTCCCGCCAGCTCCGGGATTGTAAGTTCCGGTATCTTGCAGAATCCTCGAAATACCTGACCCGGAGCCGGGCATTTCGGCGCACTGTTGGGGAGACATGACAGAACCATCTGAACGCGATCTCTTTCTCGCCGCACTCGATCTCCCGGAGGGGAGCAGCGCGGAGGAATTTCTGTGCGCCCAGTGCCCGGAGGATGCGGCGCTGCGGCAGCGGGTGCTGGAATTACTCGCGTTGTCTGAGCAGACGACGGATTGGCTGCCGGAGACGCCCACGCTGTGGGAAAAAGAGGGCGATATCATCGGGCGCTACCGGCTGCTGCGAGTGCTGGGCGAGGGCGGCTTTGGCACTGTGTGGCTGGCAGAGCAGCACGAGCCCGTGCGGCGGGAGGTAGCGCTGAAGATCCTCAAAATCGGCCTCGATACCCGTGCCGTGATCGAGCGGTTCCACGCGGAGCGGCAGGCACTCGCCATGATGGTCCATCCCTGCGTTGCGCGCATTTTTGATGCCGGCGCCACCGCAGCCGGGCGTCCTTACTACGTCATGGACCGTCTGGACGGCGTGCCCCTGCGGGAATGGCTGGGCCGCAAGCCTCCGGTGCGCGCCCGCGTGGGTCTGCTGCGCGATGTCTGCCGGGCCGTGCATCACGTGCACGGAAAAGGCATCATCCACCGCGATCTTAAACCTTCCAACATCATCGTCATCAAGGAAGCCGGACAGCCGGAACCAAGGCTCATTGACTTCGGCATCGCACGCATTCTCTCGCCGGAAGGCCTCAGCCTCACCGCGCCCGGCTGGGTGTGGGGCACGCCGGACTACATGAGTCCCGAGCAACGCGCCGGAATGCCCGCCGATACCGCATCCGACATCTACGCGCTGGGCCTCATCTTGCGCGAATCCAGCCATGCCTCCGGCGGTGAGGCCCACTCGGACAGCACCCGCGGCCGGGAGCTGGGCTGGATCGCGGCGACTGCGTCCGATCCTTCCCCCGCCCGCCGCTACGCCTCCGCTGCAGCACTCGCGGACGATCTTCAGCGCTGGCTGGACGGCATCCCCGTCTCCGCCGCGCCACCCTCCGCCCGCTACCGCCTGAGCCGTCTCGCCGCGCGTCAAAAGGCCATGACGGCCGCCATTCTCATGGCGTCCGCCGGACTTCTGACCGGTCTCATCATGGCGCTGGCGGGACGCGCGGCTGCGGAAAAGGGTCGTCTGGAAGCCGAGGCCGGACGCGCCGCCGCACGCAAAGAGCAAATCCGTGCCGAGACCGCTCTGGGCATCATGCAGCGTGCCTTTGCCACCGGCTATGCAGGGATTAATGGCAAGTGGGACTACACGGTGAACCAGCTCGTGGAAGACCTCGCCACGCATCCGCCGGAGGAAGCGCTCGCCGATCCCGCAGTAGAATGGTCCCTGCGCCACAGCTTGGCCTGTGCCCTCGAAGGCCGCGGGCGGCACGACTTGGCCCTGGCCTCAGCGCAGCGTCTCGTCACCCTGGCGGAAATGCTTGGTGACGAAAAGCGGCTCGCCGAATCCCACTCCTACGTGGGAGACTCCCTCGTCGTCATGGACCGTCATGCCGACGCCGCGCCGCACTACCGCCACACCGTGGAGTATTTCGCAGCTCAGGGCCAGCAGGACAGCATCGCGTGGATCCTCAACACCATTGGCGTGGGCAAATGCCAACTGGCCACCGACAGGCCGGAGGAAGCCCTCGCCACCGCGCAAAGCGTGATCGCGGCAGTCGAAAAGTCCACCCTTCCCGCTGGCGAAAAAGACTCCCTCTTAGCCCGCGCATGGGGCCTCTGTGGCGACGTCCACAGACGGCGCGGCAATGACGGGGCATGGATGGCGGCAGCGGAGAAGCGCCTCGCTGTCATCAGTCGCGGGACCCCACCTGATGATTCGCAGGTGCTATCAGCCCGCCACTATTTCGCCCGCGCTCTGAGCCGCTGCGGTCAGCCCGCGCGTGCCCTGCTCATCGCCCGGGAGGTGCTCGAATCAAGGCGCCGGGTCTTTGGCCCCGGCACCGAGCCCGTCCAGGAATCCGAGCGGCTCGTGAAAGATCTGGAATCGAAGCAGTGAGCCCCGGTGCGACGTTCACGCTCCGGAATCATCTCGTCAGCCCGTATATTGAAAATGCCGACATCCGCAGAAAACCTGAAAATAACTGACCCATCGGTTGGCATTTCGGCGCACTGTTGGGGAGACATGGCAGAACAATCTGAACGCGACCTCTTTCTCGCCGCACTCGATCTCCCGGAGGGGAGCAGCGCGGAGGAATTCCTGCGCGCCCAGTGCCCGGAGGATGCGGCGCTGCGGCAGCGGGTGCTGGAATTGCTCGCTGCGTCTCAGCAGACGGAGGATTGGCTACCGGAGACACCGGCGTTGTTTCCTGCGGGGGAGGCTGCGGGAGATGTGCTGGGAGGGCGCTGGCGGCTGGAGGGCGTGCTGGGGCAGGGCGG
>JAYVJI010000987.1:0-1674 GCA_043769435.1 Verrucomicrobiota bacterium | reverse complement strand
GGTGCTCCGCCCTCCTGCCAGCCTTCCTCGCGCAATCGAGGCACCCGGCAAAGCGCCCGCAGGTATTCCACAGTCAGGCTGCGCCACCACGTCATCGATGGCGTGCTTTCCTCCCTGGATTTCCCTTCCGCCAGCGCCAGCAACCCACCACCCGATCCGCTAGCGAAGGCGGCACGCAGCCTGTCTCTCCCCTTGTCCGGCAATGCCGCCGCGCCGGGTTCCTCCGCATCATCGTGCCAGATCAGCACGCCTTCCGGCGAAAGGCTGATCAAGGCTGGAAAGTGGTGGGACGGCGGCATGAAAGTTGTCATCACTGAAGAATTTTCAATATGATCAACTCAGAGCTTGCATACTGAAATTATCTGATGCAGTGGACCTGACGCCAATCAAACGGATTGGATTGTAACGGGGCGTAGCTCAGCCTGGTAGAGCGCCTGCTTTGGGAGCAGGAAGTCGTCAGTTCGAATCTGGCCGCCCCGACCACCATGAATGCCATCGCAAGGGCGGTGCAGGTGCCTTGGGCGGAGAGGTTTCAGCGCATCACGACAGGAGCCAATGCGAGCACGCTGTCAGCTTGTGGCTGATCGTCTGTGGCAACGTCGATCAAGTCGCCAAAACCATGGGCCTCAGCTGGCACACGGTGAATAAATTCATGCAGCGCGCCGTGGACCAGGGCATGACTCGCCGCTAGTCGCGGCATTCCAACCTGCCGCCCAGGCCCTCCGCGTCCGTTTTTTGCGTTTTTTCAAACGGAGCGATTTTGTTCTTGCTCAGTGCGCATGGAATTGATCAGGAATACACATTAACGGTCCTCATGATGAGACGTTTTAATTGAATTTCCTTCATGGTTCCAATGCCTGCTACTCTGCGTCTTCTTCTCCCTATCACTACCCTCTTGGCTGTGGCCACCCCACTTCATGCTCAAACGGCGGTTCCGGTCATCGACCACGGTGATACCGCTTGGCTGCTGACTTCGTCGGCCCTTGTGCTTTTCATGATGATCCCCGGCTTGGCATTGTTCTATGCAGGGTTGGTCCGGGCGAAGAATGTCTTGTCCATTTTCATGCAGTGCTTTGTGCTGACCTGCGCCCTCAGTGTCCTCTGGATGGTCTGCGGCTATTCACTCGCCTTCACTGACGGAGGTTCATTCGCAGGCGGGACTTCCCGGATGTTTTTCTCGGGACTCACACCCGATAGCGTCCGGAGCGGGCTTATCAGTGGTGCCAGCGGTCCGGAAATGGCGACGCAATCAGTCCCCGAAATAGTCTTTGCCCTGTTTCAGATGATGTTTTTTCTCATCACTCCCGGGCTTTTCATCGGAGCCTTTGCGGAGCGCATGAAATTCAGCGCGATACTGATTTTCAGCCTTCTCTGGAGCCTGCTGGTCTATGTTCCAGTCTGTTATGGCGTTTGGCACAATGGAGCCCATAAGCTCGCGGGCGCGTTTTTTGGACTCACAGATGTCATTGATCTGGCGGGCGGCATCGTGGTCCACATCACTGCAGGTATCGCCGCGCTGGTGGCCTGTATCATGGTCGGGCCGCGGAGAGGCTTTCCCAATATGCCGTTTCTGCCTCACAATCTCCCGTTCACCATCGCCGGGGCGGGGATGCTGTGGGTGGGTTGGTTTGGGTTCAACGGAGGCAGCCAAACCGCCGCCAATGGACCGGCGGG
>JAYVJI010000986.1:0-4517 GCA_043769435.1 Verrucomicrobiota bacterium | reverse complement strand
GCCCAAATTTCAAATCGCCCCCGGAAGCGTTCCCGGTCCCGTATTTCAGGCTATCGCTTTCCAAGTGGCTGTAGGCGGTTGTCTTCACCAAGTAACTGTTTGCTCCATCCACCTGCCCACCTGGCATTGCCTTGTAAGTTTTGGCACCTGAGATGCCTGTCGAGGTGCTGCACTGGCACAGAGTGAGGCTCGCAATGACTGCGGCCAAGGCTGAGACGATGGGACGTAACATAGGCAATAGTTAATAAAATAATATGATCCGGGAATGAATCAGATTAACTATTACCCAGTCCAGCGTTGATTTCCAGCACTTTTTTCAGTTTATTTCATGGGAATCCGGGCGACGGAGGGACACGCCAATGCTTAATTCTTCCGAAAAATCAACTCAGCCTGCGGTGAAACCCCGGAGGCGGGGATTTATTCCGGGGTCGCAGCTTAAGTCGTTCCCGCTGAAGGAGCATCTGCGCGGCTACAGCACGAAGGCGTTCAGGGCAGATGCCGGGGCGGCGCTGAACGTCGCGCTGCTGGCGGTGCCCCAGGCGCTGGCATTCGCGACCATCGCCGGCCTGCCGGTGGAGGCCACAGCCATCCTGTGCGGGGCGGTCGCGGCGATCATCGGCGGGCTGCTGGCGGGGTCCCGCTTCACGATTATGGGGCCGACGAATGCCACTGCGCTGATGGCCTTTTCCGCGCTGAGCGGGATCGGAGCTGGGCCGGAATTCCTCCCGATTCTTGTTTTCATGAGCGGCCTGCTGCTCATCGCTGCCGCGGGACTCCGGATGGCGGACATGATCCAATACATCAGCCGGAGCGTCATAGTAGGCTATATCACGGGGGCGGCGGTTTTGATCGCCGCCGGCCAGTTGCGGGAGGCACTGGGCATTCCGCCGCTGGAAACGCGACCGTCCTCGTTTTTTGATATGCTCCACACGGCACTAAGCCGTCTCGAACTGACTAATCCGGCGGCACTGGGCACCGGGCTGGCCGCAGCGGCCGTTTACACTATACTGAAAAAATACGCCCCCCGTTATCCTGCCTTTGCTATCGCTCTGGCGGCTTCCGCCGTGGGGGCTGCAGTGCTCAGGCAGGCCGGGCACGTCATGCCGATGCTGCAGCCGTTCACTCCGGGCAGCCTCATTCCGGAGTTTGGCACACTCTTTCCCCGTGAGGCACTGACTCAACTGGGTCGGCTCATCGGTCCGGCGCTGGCCATCGCTTTTCTCTCCGCGCTGGAAAATACCGTGATGAGCAAGGGATTGAGCGGAAAAACCGGAGAGACGCCGGACATTAATCAGGACCTCCTGGCGAGCGGTGTGGCGAATCTCGCCAGCGCCGTGACCGGCGGGATGCCCGCCAGCGGCAGCCTGACACGCTCGGCCCTGAACCACAGCAGTGGAGCCCAGACCCCGGTCAGTGCGATCATCATGGGCTTGCTTGGCATCGCAGCGGTCCTGCTGCTGGGGAATGTGATGGCTTTTCTGCCCCGGGCCGGGTTGTCCGCGCTGTTTATCTGTGTCGCCGCCGGGCTGATCCGCCGCCGTCAGCTCCTCATCTGCTGGCGAGCCACCCGCAGCGATGCCATCACCCTCGCGATCACCATCGCGGCCTCTCTGCTGATGCCGCTGCATGTCGCTATTTTTATCGGTGTGGCGACTAGCGTGGTGCTGTACCTGCGGAAGGCAGCCCGTCCGGTGCTGGTGGAGTATGAGTTCAACCCGACCGGTGAACTCCAAGAGAAAAGGAACACCACTGACCGGCAGAATCCGGCTATTTCCATCGTCCATGTGGAGGGTGAACTGTTCTTCGGGGCGGCTGAACTGCTGCGCACCCAGATCCAGCGGACCGCCGCAGATGAAAATCTGCGCGTGATTATTTTGCGCATGAAAAACGCGCGCCACCTTGATGCCACTAGCGTGATGGCCCTGGAGGATCTGGTCCTGTTCCTGCGCGGTCATGACCGCCACCTCATCATCAGCGGGCTGAGCCGTGAGGTTTACCGCGTCTTGTTCCGCAGTGGAATGATCGACGTCGTTGGGCGGGATAATATCTTCATGGGCAGCGCCCAAAACCCTAACCTTTCTACCCGCAAGGCTCTGAAGCGGGCCCAGGTGCTCCTGGGCACCACCAGTGCTGACATCAGGATTTTCTACGACCCCGCCCGCCCGCAGGAAGGCTGACCTGAGTTAGTTAGTTAAGATCAGGGAGCCTGTGGATACAGCAGGACTCTGTCATGCAGGAGCAGGAGCAGGTCAGACTTACCGTCGCCGGTGAAGTCCCGCACAAAGGCGTCCCGCACATTTAAATTCCCTTTCCTCCCCCGGAAGTGGATATTCTCCTCAAACAACGGGAAGTGGAGCAGGCTGAGCCACGGCTGCCCGGCGACTTCAGGCAGGGCCATTACCTCCAGCAGATGCGCCTTGCCATCAAAGGCCGTGATGTCCTCTTTGCCATCACCATTGAGATCGCCCGGCAGCGCCATGTAGTATCGGCAGTCCTTGATGTCCGTTTCATAACTGCTGGTCAGTTCCATGCGTGGTCCGCTGCCAGCTAGAGGGGCTGTCCAAAAGCGGTCCTTTCCCAGCAGAAGCAAGTGCGGCACTGCTTTCCGTCCCAGCTTCAAAAACTGCAGTTCGCTCACTTCGCTGGCACCCGTCTCTATCCTCCGGAATGCCCGGTAAACTCCGCCCGCATCACGCCGCAACACCTGAATCCAGCTGCCGCCGGATTCAGTAAAAACAAGATCGCTGGCACCGTCGCCATCCACATCCGCAAAGAGTGGCGTGCTCAGCTTGTCATCCGGCTGGCGCGCGTTGTACTGATCCATGATCGCGATGTCATTGCCCGCAGGATTGAGCTTCAAAGCGCGGGCATAGCCGGACCCGCTTGTCAGGATTTCATCCCGCTTGTCGCCATCCAGATCCACCAGCGAAAGTCGGTCCGGCGCCGCCTCAGTCAGCTGGCTCTTGATCGTCGCAGTCTCTGCCAGCGCCTCTTGATAGCCGACGGCATCCGGCTTAGCCATGAGCAGGAGCGCGGGATCCTTGCCGGCGGTGATGAGCAGATCCATCCGGCCATCACCATTGATGTCCCCCTGGCGGGTTCCAGACGGATCACGCTTCAGGGCTTTCAGCGCCTGCGGAGTGCTGGTCCATTTTCCTTCAGCACTGCGTGAGAAAATTGTCAGGGTGTAGTCCTTGCCGGTACTGCTGATCACCCCAGCAGAAGCCGCTTGAGCAGGATCTGGCGCGGCCACCGTGACCAGAACCGGGGCTCCTGTCAGCGCCTGCAGCACTGGAAATTCCAGGCGTCCTTGGGCATTCAACACTGAAATACCCAGCCCTTCTTTTTGACTCGTCACAGCCAAGGCCGCCGGTTGCCCAGCGGCCCCGGGGATGGCGGCCAAGCCATTGATTCCGCTCAGCGAGGGGAACGTCTGCGGCTCGGCGAATGAGCCATCTTCCCGCTGCGAATAGAGCACGACTTGGGCAGCCTTGGCGTCAGCCTGAGCGATGTCGGCCAGACCATCACCATTGAAATCCCCGGCAGTAAAAAGCGCGCCCTTTCCTGCCCCGGGCGCAGTATAGACCGTAGGCACCAGTCGGTCGCCAGCCAGAGGGTCTGCACCGGTGACCAGGGCATGGCGCTCGATTAGTTGGGAGCGGGCATTCACACCTGTGAATATCAGCCGCCCGGCGGCATCGCGGGAGGTGCCCAGCTCAGAAAGTGGCAATGCAAAAGGGATGGCCACTTCGCTGCCAAACGCCGCCTTGCCGGCACCCCGGCGCAAGCGCAGGCTGCCCTCTCCCTCACCCACCATATAGAACAGGTCAGGAATGCCGTCACCATCAGCCTCTTCCACCTTCAAAAGCCCGGCCTTTTCCTCACCTGTATTGTAGACCACGGGTTCAGCCAGTCCGCCCTCCGGCTTCTGGCGGAAAATCAGCAGCTTGTCCTTCGCCAGCACGGCTAGGTCAGCCTTCCGGTCGCCATCGAGATCTGCCGCCACGAGTGAGGAGGAAGTATTCAGCGGCTCAAACCCCCGGTATTTCCATGAGGCCGTGAACGTGGCGTCTTTTCCCTGGAACCTCACCAGCAAAGCATCTGTCCCGCCGGTCAGCGCGAAATCCACCTTTCCATCGCCATCAAAGTCAGCAGCAGCCATGGCAAAATGCCGCTGGTCCGCTGGCAGGGAAGATTTTTCGAACCGGGAGTCCTCGATCACCGGCTCCCAGCGGTTCCGGCTGATCACTCTCGGCCCCCCTGCCTTGGCGTCCCCTTTATTCCGCTGGTAAAGAATCACCAGCCGCGAGTTCTCGTTGTTGATGAGCGCGAGGTCCAGACGGCCATCCCCGTCTACGTCCACGGGAGTGGAACCCCCGGAATCCCATGAAACGAGCGCCACCTCCGGCCCGTCGAGACGCGGTGCTGCCACCTCAGCACAGGCAATGCCAGCGCAGCAGGCAAGTGAAAAAGATACGTATCGCATATGCACAGCAACAATAAATTATTCCGCTGAC
>JAYVJI010000985.1:0-2550 GCA_043769435.1 Verrucomicrobiota bacterium | reverse complement strand
CCGCTGTAGTGGGAAACAATGAACTGCCTGTGGCAACTGAATCAAATGAAGAACGCTGGAACCGCTGGATCGCCGGGCGCGCAGCATCCTTTCTCCTCTATGCGCGGCAGTGCACCCGCAGCGAGGAGGATGCCTGTGACATCGTGCAGGAAGCGCTGGCCGAGACGTGGAGAAAATGCGCTGGAGAAATCCCGGCTAATGCCCTCGTCTTCACCACGATCCGGCGTCGCGCGATCGACTGCGGGCGCGCCACCGGCAGCAGGCTCAAGCGTGAGCAAAGCCACGCGCAGACCGTCGATCTCTGGTTTCAGCCGGATTTCTCCGCCGGAGATACTCACCGCACCGTCGCCGCAGCCCTCAGCCAGCTCCCGGAGCACCTCCGCGAGCCGGTCACCCTCAAGCTCTGGGGCGGCCTCACTTTTCCTGAAATCGCCGCGCTCACCGGTGTTCCCGTGGCTACTGCTACCTCCCGCTACCGCTATGCCATCGAGCACCTGCGGGCCATCCTCAGCCCTCAATTCGCGTGAATGATTCCTTCGAAGACCGGCTGGCATCACAGCAGCCCAGCGCCCTGCCGCCTAGCCTCCGGGAAAGGCTGGCAGCCCCACCGCCGCAACCAGTGCGCAGGCGCCTCGCCTGGCCATGTCTCATCGCTTCTGCTGCCGCAGCCTGCGTGGCGATAGTTGGTCTCCAGTCCCGCTCCGGACAGATGAAATCCACGCCGGGCCCTCCTGCCGCACCTTTCCTGGCAGGTAGCATGACGCAGCGGATAACCTCGCTCGTTCCCGTCTCCATGATCACCGATGAAAGCGACCGCCCGTGGAAGTTTTTGGAGGTCCACTGGGTTGAGGAAGATGCCCTTGTTTCCGGGAATCATCCTGTCGCCCTGCTGCTGCAAACGCGCCGCAGTGCCATCATCCCGGTCGCTGTCCAGTTTGATTGAACACGTCCCTTTCCCTGCCAGCAACCGCCAGCAAATGCACCACTACACTAACAACCACCAGCAACAACTTATAACATGAAATCATCCATTATTCTCCTCGCAACAATCCTCGGCATCCCGGCTATCCATGCCGCGACACCACAAATCATTGATCTGGGCAACGGCTCCACTGTCGAGATTCTCGATGGAAAGGTCACCGTCAAATCCAGCTCCACTAGCAAAGATTCCACGGGCCCCAGTTCCGCCAGTTCCAGCACTTCCAGCTCCACAGATGCAGCAGGCAATACAGTAACCAAAGTCACTTCTGAGGTGAACGGGAAACGCACTTCACGTACCATCACCATAGGACCGGACGGTAAGGCCACGATCTCCAGAGATGTGTCTCCAGCCCCGGGAGACAAGCCGGATAAACCTGCTGCGGAAACGCAACCGGGTGGCGGCTGGCTGGGCGTCCACGTGGTGCCTGTCAGCGATGCCGTCCGCGCTCAGGTGGATATTCCGGAAAGCCAGGGGATCATAGTGGAACTCACCGCTCCAGACGGACCAGCTGCGAAAGCGGGACTACAGCAGAATGACATTCTCACGACACTGAATGACAGCCCCATTGCGAGTGTGGAGGACTTCCGCGCGAGGCTGCGGCAGATCCCGCCGGCCACCAGCATTCGCCTAGGTTACCTCAGAAAAGGAAAGCAGGACACGCTTAATATCATCCTTGGAAATAAGCCAGCCGACCCCCCCCCCGGAGAAGCCGTGGCTGGGGAAGCAGGCCGGCTCCACAGGAAAGGACTAACAAAAGCCAATTCGCACCGGGCCGTCGTAGTGGACGAAAACGGGGAAGTCAGCGTCGTGGATGGTGACGGGGCAGCCGCAGCCGATGCCTTTGATTTGCTCCTGAATGATCCAAAGGTGCCTGAGTCTATAACGGAGCACATCCGGAAATCACGTGTGGAGATCCAGAAGCAGACCAAGGAGCACGCTGCGCCCGGAGCACCAGGAGCGGACGACTGACTCGCTACGCCGCCGCGTGCGCCGGCTAGGCGGCTTCAGATCAGGCTGCCTATAAAGCTCAGCAAATCCGACCGCCCCTCCCGGGTCTCTGCTGAGCAGCTGAAAACCTCCGGCTTCACGCTGACCCACTCCGCCATCGCCGCTTCAAAGGCAGCTATATTGCGGGCCACGCCGGACGGCTTGAGCTTATCAGACTTAGTAAAGACCAGAGCAAAAGGCACGCGGGTGCCAGCCAGCCAGTGGACGAATTCCAGATCAATGTGGTGCGGCTCGTGCCGGGAATCGATGAGCACGAGGACCCGGCGTATGCTGATGCGGTGCGGCAGGAAACCAGTGATCATATTCGCAAAGGTCTGCTGGGCCGCCTTGGGCAGCGTGACAAAGCCGTATCCGGGCAGATCCACCAGCCGCCATGCATTGTTGATAGTGAAAAAATTGATCAATTGAGTATGGCCCGGACGCGCAGAAACCCTCGCCAGAGCCTTGCGGTTGGTGAGCATATTGATCAGCGAGGACTTCCCCACATTGGATCGCCCAATGAAGGGAAACTCCGGCAGGCCGGGCGGCGGGCAGGAGGCGAGGCCGGTAGCACTGGTATC
>JAYVJI010000984.1:0-1590 GCA_043769435.1 Verrucomicrobiota bacterium | reverse complement strand
CAGAACGTCGTCAGCAGCCGGGGTACGCTGCCGATCCTCTCCAATGTTCTGGTGGAGGTGGAAGGCAAAGAGATGCGCCTGACCACCACAGACCTGGACATGTTCATCAGCACTAGGAGCGTCATGGAGGAAGAGGCCGAGGAAGGAGGGAGCACCACGCTGCCCGCCCGCCGCCTCGCGACCATCGTCCGCGAATTACCCGCTGCGGACATCGCCGTTGACGTCAGTGATGAAAACACCGCCGCGATCAAAAGCGGGAACAGCTTCTTCCGCATCCTCGGGCTGGCTCCGGATGACTTCCCGCCGCCTCCCCGTTTTGATGAGGTCAAAGACTTCAAAATCGTGGCCCAGACCCTGCGTGATGGACTAAAAAAAGTCCATTATGCCATCTCCACGGACGAGACCCGCTACGTGCTCAATGGCGTGTATTTTCAATTCAAGGAAGCAAAGCTGACGCTGGTGGCTACAGATGGTCGGCGCCTCGCCATGACTGACAGCGATCTGGAGTTTCCGGAAAGCATGGAGTGCAATATCATCCTGCCGACCAAAGCGGTAAACGAGCTGAACCGGATGCTCAAGGAGACGCCGGACAAGACCGAGGTGCGCCTGCGGATAGGGGTCAAGCACATCGCCTTTGAAACAGATACTCACCTCCTCGTCAGCAAGCTCATCGAGGGGAACTATCCGAACTTCCGCCAAGTCATCCCCGGTGCCGCGAAATACCGCGTGACCCTGGAGCGGGAATTGTTCCTGCAGGCTGTCCAGCGCGTGTCCATTCTGGCCCCGGAAAAAACGAACAGCGTGAAAATCGCCTTTGGCCAAGACAATATAGAAATCACCGCCAACAGTGCGGAAATCGGTGAAGCCCGGGAATCGATGGCTGTGAAATACAACGGCCCGGACATGTCCATCGCCTTCAATCCCGAGTACCTCCAAGCTCCTTTCCGGAACCTAGACACCGATGAAGTCTACTTGGACCTGATCGACGAGGTCAGCCCTGGAGTCGTTAGGATCAATACACCTTTCCTCTACGTGCTCATGCCCATGCGGGTCAGCCAGTAACCCCCCACGGGCGGGCCTATCAACTCCTCATTCACTATGCCCGCCGGTAAACAAGTCATCAGGCTGGAGCTGAAAGCTGTGATCCCGACCAGCTCGGGCTGCGCCGTCTTTCTGGGCAACGCGGAGAAAACCGTGGTGATCTATATCGATCACAACATCGGTCTCGCCATCAGCATGGCTATGCGCAGCGAGCTGCGGGAGCGCCCGCTGACGCATGACCTCATCGCCAGCATCCTCTCCGGGTTCGGCGGACGCGTGGACCGGGTCATTATCAATGACTTCAAATCAGGCGTTTTCTACGCCCGGCTGCTCATCATCGCAGAGAACGAAATCTATGAGCGGAAAATCCTAGAGCTGGATGCACGCCCCAGCGACTGCATCGCGCTGGCCTGCGCCGCCCGTGCCCCCATCTACATGGTCCAGCACGTCTGGGAGGGGATGGAGGACATGACGGAAACCCTTCAGTCCATGGATGACAGAGGCGACCAGTCTGCCGGCACAGCCGGAGATTGAAATTTCTTTCTGCAC
>JAYVJI010000983.1:0-2698 GCA_043769435.1 Verrucomicrobiota bacterium | reverse complement strand
GTGCCCCTTTCCCTCCAGAATGGTCAGCAGGGAACGCAAGGCCGGCCGCGTCGGCCCGTCCACCATCTCATTCAAAATTTCCGACAGGGTGGCCGCTTCCCGGGAAAAAACAATTTCCATGATCTCCCTTTCGCGTCGCGATAAATTATTCGGTGTGTCCATAAGGTTGAATTTTCAACTCTTTTGGCCTAGATGCAACAGAAAAGTTGAAATTTCAGCTTTTAAGAGGGGTTCCCGTTGCTCGCCAGCTTTCCAAAAGTGGCCATTTTCTGAGATCTGAGATTTTTCCGGGCGGCGCTACCGGGGGGGGGGGGGGCGTGCCTCACGAACCCCCGCCCAACCTTCCGGGGGATGGCAGGAGGCCGGTCCACTTTTGAAAGCGCATTGGGAAAAGGCCTCCCGGTCGGGCCAGGCCGCCGGTTCTTCCGTTAGTGAGAAAATCAGAAATCCGTATCAGAAATCCGTGAAAATGAGCGCTGGCATTCCCGCAGGATCAGCGCTCAGAGGTGGGACTATGCTAATTATTGGTGCCGATGATGAAGTCGCTCCGAGGCTCGACCTTGGGGAGAAGATCCGTGAATTGTGTGAAGCGCTCCTGCAGGACGAAAGCGTCAGCGACGCCCGTCAGCGGATTGAGAATTTCATGAACAATCCCACAGCCACTGCTGCCTATCAGCGTCTGGCGAATATGAACAGTGAACTCCACCAGAAGGAATCCTCCGGTGGCGAAATCGCTGACGCTGAAGTGGAGGCATTTCAGAAGCTTCGTGAACAAGTTATGGAATTGCCAGCCGTTCAGGAATTTGCCGACGCCCGGCAAACCCTGCAGGAAATAGAAGGCACTATCATGTCCTACGTGGGCCGCACCATGGAGCTGGGCAGGGTCCCCAGTGAGCGCGAGATGGCCCCTCAGGGCGGCAGTTGCGGCACAGGCTGCGGGTGTCATTAAGCTCTGACCGAATACGCACCGGTTCTCCTGCACTGCAGGCCACGCACATGCTCACTGACCCTGCCTTTATACGGAAGCTGGAAGGCCTCTATATGCTGGCGCGTAAGGTGCTGGGCGGCTCCATGCAGGCGGATCGGAAATCCAGCAAAAAAGGTGCCGGGATCACCTTTGCGGACTATGCGGAATACCATCCCGGGGATGACTTCCGCAGTATCGACTGGAGAGTATATGCCCGCTTTGAGCAGCTGGTGGTGAAGCTGTTTGAAATCGACGAAGACGCCACTGTTTACATCCTGCTGGATGGCAGCCCGTCCATGCAGTCCAAGTTCCTGTTCGCGCGGCAGCTGGCCGCAGGCCTCGGCTATATAGCCTTGCACATGCTAGACCAGTTGTGCGTCTATGGCCTCGCGGAGAAGCTCAATCCGCTGCTCACCCGCTGCCGTGGCAGGGGAAATGTCCTGCCATTTCTCCGCAGTCTGGAGGAGGCCGGGACATTCGGCACCGATACCAGCTTCACCGCCTGCGCCCGGGAGTTTCAGGCACGCCACCGCAGGCGCGGCATCGTCGTCGTCATCTCAGATTTCCTTTTCCCTGCAGGATTTGATGACGGGCTCAAGTTTCTCCAATGGCACCGGCATGATGTTTTCTGCCTTCAAGTGCAGGATGAGACGGACACCAAGTGCGACTGGAAAGGCGACATCGAGCTGACCTGTGTGGAAACCGGGAACCATCAGCGCGTGACCGTCAGCCCACGGGAAGCCCGGCTGTATGAGGCTGCCGTGGCGGAATGGAATGCCGATCTGAAAAAGTGCTGCGCCCGGCGGGGTATCGGACTGGCGAGCACCACTCCTGCCCTGCCCTTCGAGGCAGTCATCACAGACATCCTGCGGCGCGGCGGTCTGGTAGCTTGACGTCCTGCGCTGCGGGATGGCGGCGGGATGTGGATTTGGAGGCAGGGGCACCAAGGGAAGGCATAACTGCGCACAACTGCACAGACCCAGGGAAATCACTCGACAAGTGCAACGCATCATGTCAGATGCCGGAGCAGCAGATGTCCCTAACTTATTCTACCCACTCCATGAAAGCCTACGAAATGTTCTCCCAGATGAGCCCTGTCCTCAGTCACAGCATAGTCGGCTGGCTCAGAGATTCAGAGAGAAATGTTTACCGTACGGCCCTCGATACCCTGGCCCAGCAGCGCAAACTCCGCCCCATTTTTATAAACCGCAAGAACCGCGTGGATCAGGCCCAGTGGCTCATCGACCAACTGCGCCTCCGGAGCAATGAAGCCGTGGGAGAGAACCTCCTCCAGATCTGGCTCATGAAGGGCCGGAGTTCCATGCTGGCCGTATTTCTCGATAAGGTGGGGGTCGCCCACGACGGGCACGGAGGTGTGGATGGCGAGATTCCCACCGTGCTCGATGAGAGCCAGGTGGAAGCAGGGGCCGCAGCCCTGCTGGAAAAACATCCCGCAGAGGAAGTAGCCGTGTATCTGCAGCTCTTCCAGCTGCAGCAGCCGGGAGGCTGGGCCGCTATCACTAGCGTGCTCGAAAAAGACGCCCGGCTGAAAATCGGCGCCGCAGCCTGAGCCGGACCATCCCATGGACAAGCCGCCAGGGACTGATCCCGGCAGTGTTCCCCTAGGACGCCGGCCCACCCTTGCTACCCCGGCCGGCTTGGAGCGGCTGCGGTGTGATATTATCACCACCGCAGCCTTCCGTGATTGGCTGGAGGCATGGCACCGGCGGG
>JAYVJI010000982.1:0-2150 GCA_043769435.1 Verrucomicrobiota bacterium | reverse complement strand
ATCAGCGGCACCCGCCAGGGCGCCGGCGGCGTCTCCGGCCTCATCTCCACCCGCGAATGGACCGGCTCCGGCGCCTCCGTTACCACCACCAGCACCGCGTGGTATTACTACACCTATGACGGCAACGGCAACGTTTCCGAAGTCATCGCCCACAGCGGCACCGTCACCGCCCACTACGAATACGACGCCTATGGCAACCTCACCAACACCCCCGCCGCCGCCACCGGCAGCACCTGCTACCGCTTCTCCACCAAACCCCTCGACCGCGAACTCGCCGGTTCCTCCGGCGACGGCTGGTACTACTACGGCTACCGCTACTATGATCCGGTGAAGGGAAGGTGGCTATCGAGAGATCCCATTGGGGAGCGAGGTGGGATCAACCTTAACCGGCTGATGCGCAACAACGCCGTCAGCAAATGGGATTACCTTGGATTAGTGGAGGGTCTCGATGGAGTAGATCGGTTTGATCCGGCCAGTGAATTTCTCGATAAGGCTGACCCAGATCGCGACAAGGCGGATGACGCAGCCAAACGAAAAATGATGGACGATAAGGGCTGCATCGGCGGAGCCGCCGCAGGCTGTGGAAGAGTCAACAAGGGCCTAAGTGAGAACTCCAAGTGCTTTGCCACTCAAAAGGAGGCGGAAGCGGAGCTCAAGAAGCTTGAATGTCCGTGCGGAAAACCTCCGCGCATGTGGGCGCTCCGATACAAGAACAACGGACGCAACCCTTACCCCTACGACAAAGAGGACGGATCAACCTATCCGGCCACTGCTGGAACTCAGGATAAGGAAGGCAAACCCGGAACCGCTGCGGCTAATACCGGGCAGTTCGACTCCCGGGTCATCAACAACGGGCGGGCTCAAGGTGTAAATCCCACTGGGCCGGCTCAAAACGGAAAGATTCCCTACGAGGCCGTGGACGATAGCGTCGACGACTGGCGAAAGAACACGAAGGACTACGATAAAGAACAGTGGTGTGTAACCTGCCCGGAAAAATGAAGCGCCCCCAGTTCATAGCCCTGATGGGAGCTGGAGGGATCGCAGTCCTGCTGTGGGGTGCGAATGTCATCGCTCAGACCAAGCAAAATCCCTCCAGCAAACTCAATCCCATGATTAAGCGAACAGGCTTTTTTTGGCATGATGGCAAGCTCCTGCTCCGAGATGCACGTTGGTATCTCCTCATGGACAGCCCAGACGATGGCAAAACTGAGAACGAGGTCCGAGCGTTCCCGTGGCTGGCTTTTGACCAATTGGCGTCGCCCCAAAAGACTCCCGGTGAAATCATCCCGTTCCCAAGGTATACTGCGGAAAAGCATCAGCGTGACGGGCACCCCTATCCCGTTGGTAGCGCGGGGCGTTGGTTCGGTGCGATTTGTAACAGTCCAGAAGAGTATGAGGAATACTCTGCGCTGATGCTCACAATACATGCGCAGATGGGCGAAGACCCGCCGAGTCAGAAGCCGATCTTTGAAGGCGCGGGCTTCTACATCGTCACGGCACACTGATCCCCGCAACTCCCGATTCCGCGCCGTAAGCTCCGCGCCGCGCGTGGCTGAGCTTGCAGGTCTGGTATCGGGGGAGCGTCTGGCGTGTTTTTCGGAGCGTGTTGGCCCGCTACCAGACCTGGGCGCTGCAGCCAACCGCCCCCCGCCTCGGCTCGGTGGCGTCTCTCGTGCCGCGGTGGGCCTGGGGCTCGCCTCGCAAAGTCAGGCTCCTATCGTCGCGCTCCGCCCCGCCTGCGCCCCGTGGCTCCGGGTGCTCCTTCGTCGCAGGCCGCCTCCCCGGCCCTCGCTCCGCTCGCCCTCCGCCACCGGGCGCAGCCCAACCCCCGCTTTGTAGAAGCTCCGCCCCCGCAGAACAAGAGGACAGACCTCTTGACAAGAGAAATTTCCATCTCACCCTCCGCTCCTCATGGCCAAACCCCGCATTTTCACCTCTCCCGAGACCCAGGCAGGCGTGTATCACGTCGTCTCCCGCATCGTGGACCGGCAGTTCCGGTTTGGGGAGCAGGAAAAGGAAGCCTTCGGGCGCATGATGAAGGCCTTCGCCGCCTTCCATCAGGTCGAAATCCTTACCTTCTGCCTCATGGGCAACCACTTTCACCTCCTCATCAGGGTGCCGCAGAGGCCGGACGGATTTGATGTCCCCTT
>JAYVJI010000981.1:0-1626 GCA_043769435.1 Verrucomicrobiota bacterium | reverse complement strand
TGAGGGTGCGGCTGAGGAAGTGCTCCTCCCCATCCAGATCTGTCACCCGCGTGGCTCCAAGTCTGATGAGACCCGGAATGGCCTGGCCCAGAGTAAGCGGGACGACGGTAAAGCCTGATGGATCATTCGCAGGGACCACCCGATCGAAAATGACCGACTTTGCGAAAGACGGAGTCGGCAGCGTGGAGGAGGCGGGATCCGCAAAGTGAAGGCCCGGTGCCTGCCTGAGATCGAGCACCTTCACGCGGACATTGCTGTTTCGCACCACGTAGAATTCCCTGAGACTTCTGTAATTGTTCTCCATGGTCTGCGGGAAGAAGCTCGTCCCGATCAGGACATCAAAAGGGACGTTCAACGTGCGGTCCACCTCCAGGGAGACAAGGTTGATATCAGATGGCCTCGCGAGCATGTAGAATCCGTCTTTTGTGATAGGCAGAACAAAAACGGTTTGCCCAGGGCCTTTGATCGCGGTGTCCGCCCGGTGGAAGTAGGTGGTAGTCCCGCTTTGGCGGTAGGCATTGATCCGCGCCTCGAGCAATGTGGCGGGGATGTTGGAGATGGTAAAAACCAGATTTCCATTCACCGGGATGAGCAATGCATTCCCCGCATCCCGTATCTCAAACCACACACAAGCCTGCGGGTCCGCCACCTGTTCCAGAGTGCCACCCACGCCATCGTAGGTGATCCAGGCTCCGGGCGGGAACGGCTGACGCACCAGCGGATCGAAGACGGCGGTGGATACCTGAATTTGCCCACTGGCGAAAGCAGAACCATCTGCCCTCTGCAGGCCCCCGGCCTGGATCACTACCGTGGCACTTCCGGACCGGTTGACCACGAGCTGGTCACCCGAATAGGTATGCGTGGTGGTGGTCGCCTTGACCAGGGGAATCAGGGGCTCTGACGGCAGGTGGTCAGAAAAATTCCATAGAAATGGCATGTAGCCGGGAGCGCTAGCCTTCAGCTGGTAAGTAGAATAGTATCCCGCATTGTCCGAGGAAGTATCCAGTTCAAAGTACCCGGTGCTATTCCGGGTCAGCCCTGATCTGTTGGATTCGGCTGAAGGTGTCCCCGAAAAATCAAAGTAATCATAAATTTTCAAACTCAACGTCGCGGGATGCACCGGCACGATCACATCCGGCACTGCCGGATCCCACCCGCCTGCCCGTCCCGTCCAGCATTGATTGCCGGAAACCGGACCGAACAGCTCCAGAATGATCGAATTGATATAACTGGAGGAGACGAGATCCGAGACATTCACCCTGACCTTGATGCCTGCGCTCTGGGTGCCTTCAGTGGCTTTGAGCTTTCCCCAGGTGAATTCCGGACGATCCTTCGCCGCTTTCCTGGGCGTGCCATCCTCCTGCACGTGCCAGCGGAGTTTGGTGGCGAGCTGGTCCGGATTTTCCACCTCAGCCCGGAATTCCACCGGCACGTCCGGTTTGATGCGGCTGGTCTCCGCTCCATTCTGCCAGGCAGTGATGCGCTTCAGGCGTGGTGGTTTTTCGGTGAACGTGAGTTCCTCCATCGGCGGTGGAGACCCTTTTTCGGGGACTTTGGTTATAGTTTTGATGATACTCAGATCCTGGTAGGTCGACTTGATCGTGATAGGGTAGTTTTCCTGTTCGG
>JAYVJI010000980.1:0-3991 GCA_043769435.1 Verrucomicrobiota bacterium | reverse complement strand
GGCAGTTTCTGGACAAAATCAAAAACGAGCAGGGCACTCCAGCCCAGACACCTGACCCCTATCCAGTTGATGGTGCGGGCCGCAACTGGAAGGCGACGGCATTTGATACTGCGACCTCCACCGTTGGGCCTTGGGGCACACCGACCGCTATGCCGCTGACCTCCGGTGTCGTGGATTATTTTCCAAATAATGCCATCACTGCCAATAACATCCTCGGGGGTATTCCCAGTGGCAGCAGCTCACCCTATCTTGTTAGCACTTATTTGTTCCGTAAAACCTTCACCCTCACTGCGACTGAGGCTGCACATGCCAATTGGAGGCTCAAATACGTGGTGGATGACGGTGCGATATTCTATGTAAACGGTGTCGAGCAGTCCCGGTTCAACATGGATCCTGCCACCTTTTATCCGACACCCAATGTCCTGACTACGACGACGGTGATCAATAGTAACGGGGACAACGAAAGCATCCAAACGACGGTCGACTTGAACCTGACCGGTGTGCTCGTGGCCGGGCTCAATGTCATCGCGGTGGAGGTGCACCAGAAATGGGGAGGTAACTATACCAGTTCTGATGTGGGGCTGGATTGCCAGTTGGATCCTATCGGTATCGGTGAGGGTGGATTTACCTATGCGGATAATCCATTTAGCACAAGTGCGCCGGATAGTTTTGCGAATGGCACGCGCCTTACCGCAGGGGGCAATCCAAACGCCAACCTGAATGTTGATCTACGCCGTCCGATTACCCCCAGCCAGAATATTTCCGGCGGGTGGTCCCGCAGCTTCACCCTAGCTGCCGCCGCAACTGTCAGGGTCCAACTTGATGCCCGGCTGAGGCTTCTCGGAGGGTTTGAGGATACAGAGTACGGCCAGACCCAGGTCAGGATGAACAGCACATTCCTTGGAACTGCGGGAGGACTGGGGGGCGCAGTGTATCTCCAGCAGTTGTCCGGTGTGGTGGGTGTCGGAAACGCAGATATCAGCACTGCCTGGCAAACTTTTTCCTACGACATTCCGCTGCCGGTGGGCTCACACACGCTGACACTCGGCACATTCACCAGCCGTCCCTCCGATACATCCGAAAACTGTCAGGGCCATTTTGATAATGTCTCGGTGCTGGTGCTGGTGGCAGGCGGCAGTGTGCTGGCGAATGACACTGGCGGGGCCGTGACCGCGCAGTTGGTCTCCTCTACCGCAAACGGCACCCTGGTGCTCCAGTCCGATGGCAATTTCTCCTATACGCCTAACTTGAATTTTTTCGGCAGCGATATTTTCACTTACCGGGCTCTGGACGCGGCGAGTGGGCAGTCCAACATCGCTACCGCGACGATCACCGTCACTGCGGTGAATGATGCGCCCGTGGGAGTGGCGGATAGTTATTCGGTGAATGAGGGCGCCGTGTTGACCGTCCCGGTCGCGACTGGAGTGCGCATTAATGATACCGATGTAGACAACACCCAGGCGCAGCTCAGCACGACCCTTGTCCTAGCTCCGCCGGTGGGAGAGGGCAGTGTGACTCTGAATGCCAACGGTTCCTTCACCTTCACTCCAGCTGTGGGATTCAGTGGTCCCACTGCATTCAGATACCGTGTGAGTGACGGCACCTCGCAGTCCGCAGACACCATCGTCTCTATCAACGTCATCGACGTAGGCGCGGCTCCCGTGGCGGCGGCTGACAGTTATAAGACCGCCGTCAATTCGCCGCTCGTAGTGACAGCTCTCATGCCCTCGACAGTGACCGAGGATGCGTTGCCTTTCCTCTCCGCGAACTGGAGGTATCTGGACGATGGCAGTGACCAAGGAACTGCGTGGATCAGCCCGCTTTTCGCTGACAATGCGTGGAAGTTAGGAGCCGCAGAACTAGGCTATGGAGACGGTGACGAGGCTACAGTAGTGGAGGACAACGCCACACCGGGTTATGTGGCCGCAGACACCGGCAGATACTGGACGACGTACTTCCGGCGCAAATTCTCCGTGAGTCAGTCTTACAACGTGACAGCGGTGGACGGTACCCTGAAGTTTGATGACGGCGGGGTGGTGTATCTGGGCGGCATGGAAGTAGGCCGTGCAGGCATGCCCGCAGGAGCCGTCTCCTTCACTACTCCTGCGGCAGGCAGCAATGAAAACTTGACGACCATTCCTTTTTCCATTCCTCTAGGCTTGCTTACTGAGGGCGAAAATGTGGCCGCCGTGGAAATCCACCAGCAGACCCAGTCCAGTTCAGACATTTCCATGGATCTGCGCATACGGGTCACCCGGAACATACCCGCAGGATTGCTTGCCAATGACTCCGACCCGGATCCGGGCGCAGTCATCACTATCGCTTCCTTTACCCAGCCGGCGCATGGCTCAGTCGTTGTGAATGCCAACGGCACATTCACCTACACACCTGTGACGGCCTACATCGGCCCGGATTCCTTTACCTACGTGGCCACGGACGGGAGCTTGCTATCGAATACTGCGACCGTAAGCCTGACTGTGGTGAGCGGGCCGAACGTGCGTCCAGTGACCCTGGCCAACACCTACAGCGCTACCGAGGAGGTTTCCTTGAATGTTTCCGCAGCGGCAGGGGTCCTGGCGAATGACACGGATGCGGATGGTGATACGCTGACCGCAGTGCTGGTGAGCACGGCCACCCGCGGCACACTGACGCTCAATGCCAACGGTTCCTTCACCTACCTGCCGTCCCAGAATTTTGCTGGAGCTGATACCTTCACCTACGCCGCAAATGATGCTGGCGGCGCAGGCAACACGGTGACGGTCACGATCAATGTGGCCAACGTCAATGACACGCCAGTCGCGGTTAACGACTTGTTTGCTACAGACCCGAATACGCCGCTGACAGTGTCCGCCCCGGGCATTTTGGGCAATGATACTGACGCAGATGCCGGGGCCACCTTGTCCGCAATTCTGGTGACAGCCCCATCCAATGGCACATTCAATCTGAGTGCCAACGGGTCCTTCAATTACACTCCTCCGGTGAGCTTCACCGGCGTGGTTTCCTTCACCTATCGGGCCAGCGACGGTATTGTCACCTCCGGCATCGCCACCGCCACCATCCGCATCAATGGACGCCCGGTTGCCAATAACAACAGCTACTCCGGGACTGAGGACACCACTCTGAATATCGCCGCTCCAGGCGTTCTGGGAAATGACACCGATCCGGATGCTGATCCGCTCACCGCTGTGCTGACAACAGCTCCGGCCTCAGGCTCCCTGACCCTGAATGCGAACGGTAGTTTCGCCTACATCCCTGCGGCGAATTTTTCCGGCACAGTCACTTTCACTTACCGGGCCAATGACGGCACCCGGGACAGCTTGGCAAGTGCCACAGTGACGCTCACTATAGCAGCAGTCAACGATCCGCCAGTGTCGGTCAACGACAGTTACGCAACCCCCCTGAACACACCCCTAACGGTGCTCGCTGCCAACGGCGTGCTTGCCAATGATACAGACGTGGACAGTTCCAGCCTCAGCGCCACCGTGGTCACGCTGCCTGCTCACGGCACCCTGACCATGAACAGTGACGGCTCGTTCACCTTCGTGCCGGTCACCGGTTTTGCTGGCTTGGATTCGTTCACCTACAGCACCGGGGATGGGCTTTCATTCTCTACTGCGGCGACGGTCACGCTGGCCGTGGGGGTTGACCTGACTAAAGTGGCCATCAATGAAATCATGTATCATCCGGTCCCCTCGCCCACGGCTCCGGCGCAGGAATTCATAGAGATATATAATGGCAATCCCGGTGGAGTGGATGCCAGCGGCTGGTATTTCAACGCAGGCATCACCTACACCATCCCGGCCGGCACGGTCATTCCCGGCAACGGCTATCTGGTGGTCGCGGCTAACACCAGCACCTTCAGCGCCACCTACGGCGCCGTCCCACTGCTGCGGGGCGGCTGGATTGGTGAGTTAAGTAACTCAGGGGAAAAGATCCGGCTGCTGGCCGCTAATGGCACCCAGATTGACGAAGTGGACTATGCAGATCAGGG
>JAYVJI010000979.1:0-2304 GCA_043769435.1 Verrucomicrobiota bacterium | reverse complement strand
TGCATCCTCTGGGGTGACTACGTCAGCCGCAATGCCAATAACTATAGCGCCTACGCCTACAGTGATGAGTTAGGAGCAGCGGCTCCCTCTGTAGCCCAGGGCAGGCAACCGTTTGCTGTCACCCATTCCACCGTTTATATTGCTCCCACGGTTCCTCCTTCGCCATCCTGGTCAGTCGTAGCCACGGACAAGAATAACTCCATCGCCCCCAATTTCCGCTCAGGCACCTTACTGCCCCAGGCGGCTGATGCCTTTGATTCCAGTGACCCCGCCAATGCCGGGATCACTTCCCTAAACCGCGTCCCCCGCTGGGATACCTCCCCGCTGAATCAGGCGGGCGGAACGGTGGACAGAGGTGCCTATGAGAAGTATCCCGACACAGACCATGATGGCATCCCGGATGATATCGAGACAAATTACGGCTTGGACCCGCAAAACGCCGCAGACGCTCAGGCGGACAAGGATCAGGATACCTTCACGAATGCTGAGGAATTCGGCGGCAATACGGATATGGCCGATCCCGTCAGCAGGCCCGGTAATATTCCAGTCGTCTGGGTGGCTCCGGCTGGCTGGGGATCAGACTGGACCCCCGGCGGAGCAGACGGTAGTATCTGGGATCCCTTCGCTACCATTGCCCGCGCGCTCAGGTCCTGTCCCCCCGGTGGCCGGGTGGCCCTGTTGGAAGGCTCCTATACAGGCACAGGGAATTTCGAGCTGGAAGCTGATGGAAATTATGAGGACCCCGTAACAGGCCTCCTTGAGCCTTACTCCCTGGACGGCATCACCATCATGGGAGTCCGCGGGCCGTCCCGCACCACCATTGATCTCAGCGGTGAGCGCTTCATGAACCTCATCAGAAAGGTGAACCTCAGCCTGCTAGGGGTCACCCTCCGCAACGGCTATACCGCAGAGTGCGGGGGGGCCATCTGCTATCAAGGCCCCACTTTCCCGGAGTATTGGTATTCTCCAGAACTGAACATCTACAACTGCCGGCTGATCAACTGCACGGCCGGAATGAGAGGGGGTGCCATCAGCGCCACCAGGCTCCCCGTCGGCATCGGTGCGTGTGAGTTCTTTGGCAATACCGCTGGTGAGGGCGGCGCGCTGGCCATGTCGGAAATGTATGCCGATTCGACCCCTTGGACCCCATTGTGGAATGAACTCTATGAATGCCGCTTTGCCTGGAATAAGGCAACCCTCGGAGGGGCACTCTACCTTAATAACACCGTTCTCTACTCCTACTCCTCCACTTGGGACCACAACAGCGCTGGAGCAGGCGGCGCAGTCTTTGCCACCGCAAGCCAGACAGGTATCTTTGCCTCCGGCAGTTATGGAGACACATTTTCCGGAAATGCGGCTCTCGGCACCTCTCAACTGCCGGGAGAAGGCGGCGGCGCCGTCTCACTCAACTCCTGCATGGGATCCTATTGTGAATGCTCCTTTCTCAACAACGCTACCACCGGTCCCGGAGGTGCCGTCCAAGTCGGCAATGGCGAGTTCTGGCTCGCACACAGCCGCTTCACCGGCAACGTTGCCGCTAGCGGAGGTGCCTTCGCCGCCATGAACACCCCGCTGACCATAGAAACCTCTGCCTTCACTGGCAACAAAGCCCTCTCAGGTGGAGCTGTCTCATTCAAAAATGACTATACCCCCTGCAATCTCTTCGTGACCCTATCCACCTTCACCGCCAACGAGGCCACCCAGCAAAACAGTGGGAGTGGCGGCGCCCTCCACATAGAGAATGCCCCCATGGCCACAGTTTCCGACTGTCTGATGTGGTATAACACAGCAGCCACCGGCAAAAACATAGCGAATCCAGGCAGCAACCTAGAGGTGCTGTCCTGCAACACCGATGATGTGCCAGTGCCGCCTAGCACAGCCTCGTATCCAAACTTCTCAGAGCCCCCGGCG
Source organism: Verrucomicrobiota bacterium (assembly GCA_043769435.1). GTDB lineage: Bacteria > Verrucomicrobiota > Verrucomicrobiia > Verrucomicrobiales > V1-33 > JAYVJI01. The sequence goes on along the minus strand of JAYVJI010000979.1, from coordinate 393 downwards.
CTCGCCTACGACCTCCTCCACTACGCTGCCCGCCCCACCGGGGACCACAGCCACGCATCTCCCTCCAGCGGAGGCTATGACCTCGATAGAGAAGCACGCCCCTCCAGCGCTCCACCACACCCAGACCGCGGAGCAGACCAGTTCATTGATAGCGACAACGATGGCCTGCCAGACTGGTTCGAATTCCTCGCCATCAACTACAGCACTTCCGACAGCTACCAAACGCTCAACCAGGTCAGCGGAAATACCGATGCGGATGGCGACGGCTGGTCCCTCGCGGGGGAATTGGCTGCTTATGCACGACCAGACCAAGATGATCTGAATCTGGACTCAGATGGCGATGGTATGTCCAACTGGCAGGAGTCGAACGGATTTAACCAGCTCAATGCACTT
>JAYVJI010000978.1:0-3937 GCA_043769435.1 Verrucomicrobiota bacterium | reverse complement strand
ATAGGATGAGGAGTAGTTGTAACGTGGCTCAAGATCAATATCGTAAGTAGCACCGTAGGAGCCACCCGGGAAAGATTCGGAAATCAACGAAAAGTAGGTGCCGGAGGCGGAGCCCAAGATGGAGGGAGTACCCGTGATGGGACCGACGAGGTGAAACAGGTCGAAGGAAAGGGCTGGCCGGATGCTGGTGTTGTCAGAATTGTTGCCGATGGGTTCGGAGAGATTGTTGCCATGGGCATTGATCGTAACGCCAGCGCCGAACTGAATCGCGTGGACAGAGCTGTATTGGGCATTGAACCAACTTAAATTGTTGTAAAACTGCGTGTCGGCGTCGCAGAAGAGAGCACTCCCCCGGGAGTTGGCGCGGTTTGCAACAAAACTGCAATGAACGAGCGTGCTGTTGGGAGCACCAACAGCGACCGCGACGGCTCCACCATCGGTGAATGCAACATTTTTCGTCAAGGCACAGTTGGCGAGAAGCGGAGTGCCACCGCCGATATGGACGGCTCCACCGGTCAGCGCAGATTCATTGGAATCGAAGATACTGCCGAAGATTTTGGCCGCACCCGCCGTGACGGAGACGGCCCCGCCGTTGGCCGCACCCGTGCCATTGGCGGCGACGTAGTTGGCCGTGAAACGGCAGGCGTGGATGTCGGTATTGCAATTGCTGAGCAGGAGTGCGCCCGCCTGGCTGGCATCATTCAGGACGGTACTGAGGGCGATGTTTTCCTTGAATTCGCAATTCACCATCCAGTTTCCAAACCCATACATGGTGGTTACATCGGTGATGTCCTGCAACACCATGGCTCCGCCACTGGCCGCATGATTGCGGAAGAACAGACAATCCTTGACCGCCAGCCCCTTTTTGGCGATGGCCATGACGGCTCCGCCCTGGTTGCCCGCAGCATTATACAAGAACGCACAACTGGTGAGTTTCAGATTCGTATTCGTGGCGGTGCCGATCGCCCCGCCAGCATCCGTCGCCTCGCAACCGGAAAATTCCGAGTTGGTGATACTCAACGGCTGGCCGGAGGTGCTGCTATTGGAAATCACGGTGCAGGTGCTGCTGTCGTAGATGGCGCCACCTGAAACGGCATCGCATCCGATGAAACGGCAACTGTCCACGGTGAGGCCGGACGGACCGGGTTGCAGCCAGATGGCTCCGCCCAGCCCGGCGGTGCTCCCGTTGCGGATCGTCAGGCCCTTGATTGTCAGCGTATTCACCTGGGTCATGCCGTAGTTAGTGACTGAGGAATTGGTGACAGCAAGGAAACGCCCCGTGTTGCCCGTGGTGCCAAGATCCACGGTGACTCCCGGGATGGGATTGAGGGCCCGCAACTGGCAACTCGCGGTGGGAACCGTGAAGGTGATATTCTGGTTATCGGACCCAGTATAGATGCCATTTTGCAGAAAGATTCGGGTGCGGCCCGAGGAAGTGACCAGGGCAAAGGCGCGTTTGATGCTCTTCACGGGGGCGGTCGGACTGCCAGGAACGGAAGTGCCATCATTGCCCGCGACGGGATCGACGTAGATGCTCCCGGATATATCTGACGCAGAGGCGACGAGGGGATCGGACTGGCGGAGAAATTCTTCGAGGTTGGTGTAACCATCCTGGTCGGCATCCAGAGCCGCATCCGCCTTGTCATTCGGGTTGAAATGATTCCGCACCTCCCATGCATTGGTCATGCCATCGCCATCCGAATCGGCAAACTCGTAGCAGCCGCGCTCTGGGAAGTTGGGGGATGGATTGCGGGGAGTGCCGTCCAGATCGGTAGTGGGAGCGGTGGCCCCGGCCAGTCCGTTGGTGGCGGTGGCGGCACTGGAAAGGCAGGGCGTGCCGCTGGTGAAAGGGGGCGTGGTCGTATTGTTGCTCGTGCCAGGGAGGACGAGCGCATCCACCTTGCAATAGTTGGCGGTCCAGAGGGCGGCGGGGAGATTGACCTGGGATTTCGCGCTGGAGTTGAGCCGGTTGTCCCAAAGGATGCAGGAGTTGAGGGAGATGGGAGTCGCGGAGGGATTGGCGTTGTATATGCCAGCGGTGTTATTCACAACGGTCGGGACCTTGTTGCTCAGAATGGTGCAGTAATTGAAGGCAACCGTGGTGTCTGCCAGACAAGCCACGGCTCCCTGGCCGGCGGCAGTCACCTTGCAAAGATGGACCAGACAGTTCTCAACCAGGCCGGTAGATGCACTGAAGGCGATAGCTGCGCCATGGCCGTTGGTGGACTGGCATTCCATGTAGCGGCAACGCTGCATTTGCACGGTCGTGAATGCGGTGAAGAGTGCACCACCACGGCCCGTGGCGAAGCATTTCCTGAAGGAGCAATCCTCCAGCGTGAGCGAATTCAGGGTGGACGCAGAACCCGCCACAAAAAGCGCCCCGCCATCCAAACCCGCGCCTGTAATCTCACAATTTTCAAAGCTGCAGCGCCTCACTTCGATAGGGACATCGGTGGAATAAATGGCACTGGTGGCGCGCTTCACAGACAGAAATTGCAGATCCTCAAAAACAACGGGACCAGCATTCGGGGCACCCGGAGGGGTCGTGATGGTGAAGCCGATTCCCCCGGTGCCAGTGATGGTGGGCACCTGCCCATTTTCAGCCAGACCGAGGAAGGAAATGGGCTTGTTGACGCTAATGGTAACCGGCCCGGTAAAGAGTCCCGGCCCCCCAATCAGAACCACCCGTCCGCCAGCAAACACTTGAGCCACGGCCTCTTCAATCGTGGCAAACGGAGCCGCACGGGTTCCGATTCCGGAAGTAACCCCCGCTTTGACATAGACCACGGCCTGATCTGCCGTGTAATCATTCGGGTCCCAGCCTGCATTCATTTCGTCGAAGTTCGTTACCCCATCCCGATCCGCGTCCTGCGAGCCATCAGCGGCGGAGAGAGGATTCAGCTCGTGGTCATGCTCCCAGCCGTCCGGCATGCCATCGCCATCGGTGTCGTCCAGGGAAACCTTGGTGCCGAGCCAGTATTCCTCGATATTCGTCAACCCGTCCGGCTGGCTGGCTCCCCCGGTGCCTAAATCAATGTCAAAATCGCGGTCATTGGCCGCAGCATTCAGATGGTTCTCCAGTTCGTAAACGTCCGGCATGCCATCGCGGTCTGCATCGGCAAACAGCGGGTGGACATCGCCATACGTAAAATCATCCACATAGGCAGTCTGGCCGGCGGCAAGGCGCAGTGCAAAATTTCCCGGCGCATTCACCTGCCCGTTCACCGCGACCAATTGCCCATTGATGCTCAAATCAGCGAGGGACGTATTTGCATCCATGCGCACCGTGAGCCGGAGCCACTGTTTCAGGTCCGAGGTTCCCTCCATATCCACTTCCGGCCCCACGGCAGTCCACGCTCCCACACCACCCGTCTGAGTATAGATGAAAACCCTCGCCTTTTTGGGCGCGACGGACCCGAGTTGATAAGCGGCAGTCATCACTGGCAACGAACCCAGGAGGATTTGTGCTTCATTTATCGACCACGACGGAGGGGCCAGCGAGACCAGCGTCCGGCCCAGAGGAACCAGCACCGCTGTATCAAGAAAGGCTATACCCCCCCCGGTAGAAACGCAGGCATGCGAAAGCTCCGTGGCACCCGTCGCTGTGAACTTGAGAGCCTGATCACCCGAGGCGCTCTGCTGCGTGGAAATCTGCGCTGAGCCTCCTGGGCCAGAGGTCCAGCCCGGCCAGCTTACCGAGGCACCGGGCAGGGTCTCGAAATTCTGCGTGGTGTTGGCAGCTTTGGAAGCGCCGCCCGCGAGAGCAAGCATGCAACCGATGAGAAAGAAATATTGAGGCTTCATGAACGGCAGTGTCTGTCTTGAACGATTCATGGATTTGTGGGCGGCGGTTCGCTTGGTTCGGGGACCGGTGGTGGGGCCAGGTTGGCCGGTAAGTCGGTGAGTTCGCCACTGCGCAATTTACGCCGCACCTCCG
>JAYVJI010000977.1:0-4688 GCA_043769435.1 Verrucomicrobiota bacterium | reverse complement strand
GGTCGGCAAGCCCCGGGCCGATGAGCCCGGCGTGTTGACCGTGAAGCCGGGTGAGACTCCGCCTTCCGAGGGCCCTTGGACGACGCTCCATTTCCTGCCAGGAGTGCATGATGTAGGACTGGCATTTCCGCTCCACGCAGGCCGCCGCTATTACATTCCCGGAGACGCCATCGTATACGGCACTTTCTCTAACGAGAATTGGGATGACGGCCATGACATTCGTATTTTTGGGCTGGGCACCCTGTCGGGCGCGCGGCTGAAGCATCCCAGGCACGTCGAGCCCGCCATCCCGGAGCAGGCCTGCGGACGCTACAGTCCCATCGTGGTAAAGGGAGCGGTGAACACCGTCGTGGAAGGCATCAGCATCGTTGATTCTGCATACCACTCGGTCATGCTCATTGGCGCCCGCCAGGAAGGCCGGCACAACGCGGTGCGATGGACCAGAATTTTCACATGGCGTGCGAATGGCGACGGAATCAATCCCTTTGGTAATACCCTGATTGAGGACTGCTTCATCCGCACCCAGGACGATTCCCTCTATGTGAGCGGCCCCGGCATTCGCCGCAACGTCCTGTGGAATGATGCCAATGGCTCGTCCTTCGTCCTCTCCTCTCTGCCCCAGCTCACCGGACGGCAATTGATAGTGGAGGACTGTGATGTGATCTATGCCCGCGCCAAGTGGGAGAAATGGAGCGGCGGACGTGTCTTCAACATGCGCGGAGAAGGCCACGGGGCCAGCGGCGAGGGCGTCATCTTCCGCAACATCAACATTGAGGATCCCCGGCCCACCCTGCAGCAGTTCTTCATCTGCATGACCATGCCGGAGCCCTACTCGAATGACGCGCAAAAACGCGGGGCCGGCGACCTGTCGGGCGTCCTGTTTCAGAACATCGCCATCGCTGCGCCCAGCGTCCTCGGGGAACCTCAACTCCTCTGGGGCCAGCCTGATGCCCGCATCCGCAACCTGACATTTGATAACATCACGCTGGCAGGGAAACCAGTCAGCTCCCCGGATTTTTTCAAAGTGAACCCATTTGTGGACGGGCTGACTTTTAAACCGTGATGCTACCGCTCCAGCGCCAGGACCACGAAGTTGCTCTTCGCTTCCGCTTCGCTGGCAGAGCTTGCCGCCTCAGAGCGGACTGTAGATGGAGTGAATGGACAGAAATTTCATTATGCTCCATCAAACTCTGTGCTACTGGAGACGGAGATCCACGCGGCTAAAACCACCCGCAGTATTTCACCAGCAACAATTCCTGCATTATGCCACTCCGCAACATTATTTGTTCCGTCCCTATGTACTGTTTGCTGGGCAGCGGCCTGCTAACTGCCGCGCCGGAAGCCGGCACCACGCCGCCCGCCAGTAGTTCCGCGGGCTCCACAGCGGAAGGTGGCCAGCTGGGGAAGAAAGTCCTCGCGTTGTTTTCATCCCGTTGCGCGACCTGTCATGGAACGGCGGCCACGGAGCCTAGGAAGTTCCAGTTTATCAATGACCTGAAACGGTTGCGCGAGAGTGACATGGTAAACCTGAAGATCCCTCAGGACAGCACTTTATACACGGTGCTGAAGGATGGAGACATGCCCTATCCAACAAAGGCGGATAAGCAGGCCGGGACGAAGGTAGAGCCAATGTCGGACGAAGATACAGCCACCGTATTGCAATGGCTGAATGCCGGGGCTCCACTACCTGACGCCGTGGCTGAAGCAGCGAAACTAGGACCTCCGGCACCGGCTCCTGCAGCCGTGCCGGATAAGCCAGTGAGTCCTGCTTCCGGTGCCCGCTCGCTGGTGACACCGGCGGATGAGGTCGCCGCCGCCCTAGCAGATCTACAAACCCTGGACCGCGAGGATCACCTAGATGTGCGTTATGTCTCTTTCTCCAGCCTGCATAACAATAACGGAGTGGACGAAGCGGCGCTGAAGCAGCTGGTGCGCTTTGCCAATGCCAGCCTGCACTCCGTCACTGGCCTAGGCGGGGATACGCTGGAAAACCTGCGCAGAGGTGCCCGGAAAATGCTCAACAGCCTTTCCACCGGGCCGAAGATAGCCACCTTCCCGGAAGTAGGTGCAGAGAAGACCCTGCTGAGGGTGCGTCTGAGCGACATCGGCTGGGATGCGGCGCTCTGGGATCACGTGGCTGCACATTACCCTCATGCTATCGATAGCGGGGTTTCCGCTGCGTTGGGCGCGGCTTGCCATACCGCTGTTCCTGTGATGCGGGCGGACTGGATGGCTGCCAATGCGACCCGCCCGCCGCTCTATCACGACATCCTGCGGCTGCCTAAGACACTTCAGGAACTGGAACGCCGCCTGGGTGTGGAAGTGAGTGCCAATCTGTCGCAGGGAAAAGCTATCCGATCAGGTTTCAGCAAGAGTGGTATCTCGCTGGCAAATCGCATGGTGGAACGGCATGATCTGGCCCGGGGCGGCAGTTATTGGCTTTCGTATGATTTCAGCAAAAGCAATGCCCGCGGGAATCTCCTGCAGTTTCCCCTAGGTCCCAAGAGCGCCAATCTGCTGGGTGGCGATCTCGCCTTTGCCCACGCTGGAGGCGAATTTGTCTTCACCCTGCCCAACGGCCTGCAGGGGTATTTCGTCTCCGACACCCTAGGTAACCGGCTGGACGGCGCCGCTCCCACTAACATTGTAGGTGACCGGGATAACATCACTGGGCGGGTGGAAATCTCCAATGGTCTATCCTGCATCATTTGCCATTCCGCTGGATTGAAGGACAATGTGCCCGCTGATGAAGTGCGGGCGCTTGCCAGTACTTTCGGGGCGGATGCGCAGCGCCTCGTCGAGCGGCTCCACCCTGAAAGGGCTGTGTTTGATGGTCAGTTGAAAAAGGATATAAAGGCCTTTCTGGGCGCGCTCAAGGAAGCTGGCGCGGAGCCCATTCCCCAGCAACGGGAATCCGTCGGGCAGCTGGCATTTGCCTACGAAGAGGATGTGGATCTGTCCAGGGCTGCTGCGGAGCTGGGCCTGAGCCCCTCGGCTTTCATAGAGAAGCTGGATGCGGTTCCATCCCTGACTGACATCCGCATCACTTTCCGGGCCAGCCGCTCCTTCCTGCGGGAGCAATGGAATGACCGGTTCCCTGAAGTCGTCGCCCGGATGACAAATGACCGGGTGCGCCCAGCCGCTCCAGTGCCGGTGATCGGCTCCACCTCGCGCCTCACGCATGCCCGTCCGGTTCCGGTGCTATTGACTCTCGATGCCTCTTCCTACGCCGAGGGCTCGATACCAAAAATCGACATAGAGGTAGCCGAAGACTGCCACGTTCGCCTGCTCTACCAAGATGCGCGCGGAGATATCAGCATACTGTTTCCTAACCAGTTCATAACGGATGACCATGTGAAAGCCGGAAAGTCCCGGCTGATGCCTGTGGCCAATCCCGTAAGGCCAGGGGAGGAGGTGGCCATCGAGATTTTTGGCGGTGACAGCGGAAGGGTCTTCGGCACTGAGCGCTTCATCGCAGTCGCCACGAATGAGAGCTTCACCGATACCGCCGAACTGATAGCCTCGGCTAAAGTGGCCTTCGAAAAATCAAAGGTGCCCTTCGCCGCAGATGATTCCAAAAGCATGGATCTGGTAATGACCAAGGCCGCGCGGGCCGTCTCCCGCCGTGCACCGGGAGCGGCCGGTAACGGGACCGAAGCCCGCGTGGGATTTTCCACGGTGACCGTCACCACGAGGCCCAAATGACAGATCTCTTTCGGCGTGTCCCGGTGGCTGAGATTTATGCCTGCCTGAACCTGCATTACGCTGCTGCCTGCACTTGCAGATTTCCGATTTCTCATCAACCGCCCATGCACCCCCTAGCGACGTCCATCTCTCCATTCCGCCGCCATTAAATGCCCACGAATAAATGCCCGCCAATAATTGCCATGAACATCCATTACACCCTTTGTTGCTTTATCATATCCTCCGTCCCTCTATTCGCCCAGGCGGGTAAGCTGGAATCTACATCTCTGAGTGCCATCGATACAGCACCCAGTGTGACGGCTCCTAAGTTCATTCCGAAATCCGCAGGTGGGGGACCAGCGGTGGAGAAATCCCGCAACTACAGCTTTGCAGCAAAGGGTACCACGAGCAAGGCGGCGCGGGTCATCACCATGTCCGATGGAACTAAAATTGAGAGTCCGCTGGTGGACATTCCACTGCTCTTTGAACAAGGAAATGCGAAACTCAAAAGCGACGCTCAGTCTGCGCAGAACCTGCGGGCGCTCGCCGGCAAGCTGAGGGAACTCCAGACTACCGGTGCTTGCTTCAGCATAGAGGGACATGCCAGCGCAGAGGGGGATGGAGTAGTCAATCAGACGCTCTCGGAGGCACGGGCGGCCACCATTTCCGCTGAACTGATAAAACTGGGCGTCAGCACCGCCGCGATCACGAAGGCTACGGGATTCGGCTCACGCTTCGCCAAGGCCAGCGCCAGCGCGCCGGAGTCTGAACTCGCTGCCGACCGCAGGGTGCTGGTCCTGCGGGAAAAATAACCAACTGACACCGGGAGGTCACTCCGGCAGTTCCCCAGTCCGCCAAATCATAAACAATGTAAACAATATTCAATATTCAATATTTAGGTCAACGGCCACTGCATGGCGTCTACTTTCACTTTTATGTTTTCATGTTATGTAAATAAAGGCGAAATTTGCCAATCTCCGTAAAGAACTAAATGAACGTCAATG
>JAYVJI010000976.1:0-2159 GCA_043769435.1 Verrucomicrobiota bacterium | reverse complement strand
CTCCACCGGGTTGCTCCGCGGGCTCGTGGCCGGCTTCTTCTAACCGCCGTGAACGAACCGGCACTGGATGCATCCATCCCGCTGAAGGAACCGCGGCGGCTTGTCACCCCGTCGCGGGAAAGTCTTCTCGCCCGCTACGCCGCCGGTGAGGCGAACTCCCGCATGGTTCTGCTGGCGGAGGCCGCCATCGTCGTTGTTGGCGGCATCTGGTGGATGTTGCGGCCCGCGTTCATGCCGTGGTGGCAGTCCCTGCTGATAGGCGGCGTTGGCTTTCTCGCCATGTTCGAGTTCATGCTGTCCTACTGGATGTCCCACCGGAAGCTGCTTCAAAATGTAAAGTCCACCGCAGTGCTGGGGACTCACACACGGGACTCGCTGCTCGCCGCAGTGGAGCGGACAAAGGCACGGCTTGGTCTCGCGGACAAGCCGGTGCGGGTCTATCTGGCATCCGAAAAAGACGTCAACGCGTTCGCTATGCGCCAGGAATTGATCCCCGGATTTCACCTGACAAATGCAGTGCAGCTCAACCGTTCCATCGTCCATCTGCTCGACGAGGAAGAACTCGTCAGCGTCATTGGGCACGAGCTGGGGCATGTCTTTCCCTACTCGCCCATTGCGAGCCGCTGTCATCTTCTGCACGCTTTGTTCGCCAGTGTGCTCACGCTTCATTTCGCGCGGTTGTTTGACTCCTTCGGATACGAACTCGCGGCCCCTCTCGCCGGTGTGGCGCTCGCGCGCTGGGTTGCATGGACATCCTGGCTGAGCCAGAGCCGGCTGGTGGAGTTTCTCTGCGATGACTACGGCGCGCAGGCTGCCGGTCTTGTTCCTGCCATGCGCACGGAACTCAAGATGGGTTATGAAACAGAAGCCCGCTCACGCCTCATGGAAAAAGTCCTGGAGGCGAAGCTGGCGAATGAGGAGATACCGGTGAAAGTGCTTCTTGAAGAGTATGATAGGGCGCTGCCATTCGGGGCCGTTCAGAGCGCGGAAATGCACGGGATCCTTGAGCGCCGTATCCAGGAGCGGGTCTTAAGGCACCGAAAATCATCGCTGTGGGGATTCATCGAGTTCATCTGGAAGAGCGATCAAACCGACAGCGATGCACTACGGACCGAACTTGAGAAAATGCAGCGTCTGCGCAAAGTGCAACGCGTGCCATATGATCCCGGCATTCTGACCTTCCTAACTGAGGATGCTGCCGGCGCGCTGGCGGGGGCAATTGAAAACAACCCGCGCTCCATCCTCACCGCCGTAGCCGGGGAAGTCTCGGACATCACCAGTACGCATCCTAACGTTTCTCGCCGCCTCCTCTTCCTCTGGAGGAACCGCGCGGCTTACACTGCCTCCTGAACGGCGCGATGCGCACATGATCGGCTGATTCCTGCCTTGGGCTGCCGGTAGGAGCAACCAAAAACAACTTCTCTGGCTGCCGGGATTTTCTATCCGTTTTTCAAAGCGGTGGATTGCATCTGGCGCTGGCTCTGTTCGCGGCGGTAGTTGATGCTGCCCAGCTGTAGCATCAGGCGGGCATCCCCGCCGGTGCTTTCAAGGAGCCTTTTGACCACGCGTTCTGCATCGTCCCAGCGTTCCTGGGTGGTATAGTGACCGGCTAGCTTGAGGGGCAGATCCATTTCGTCAGGGAACGCCTTCAGCCAATCCTCCATGACTTTAGCCTGGCTGGTGACAGAATAGTTTTCGGCTGCCTTCAGACGCATAAGGAGCACGGAGCGTTCGGATTTCACGGCTGGTGGCAGGGCGGCGGCGGAGTTCAGGACGTCTTCCCAGGCTCCTGCTTTCAGTTGTTGGCTGATGGCGGCCACGGCCTCTATGGAGTTTACGTAGGCTCCATTGTCCTTGGTAAATTGCCGGCCTTCCTCACCCAACAGGCTGGCGACCAGGTGGCAATACGTGCGGCGCAAGGTTTCGCTGGCGTATTCGTTGATCCCCATGGTGTAGATGTCGATCACACGGAAATCGTGGGGAGCGGTTTCACTGAGAACGAAGCAGAAAAAATTCAAGCTGCCGTTTTCCCCGGCCGAACGGAACAGGAGCCCGGACCGGTCTTTGTAGGTGCGTATGCGCAAAAACCGGAAATTGGTTCCGGCAAAATCACGGGTTATGCCATTTTCTTCCCAAGTGCGCCGGGTGCTGTCCGAAAA
>JAYVJI010000975.1:0-2824 GCA_043769435.1 Verrucomicrobiota bacterium | reverse complement strand
ACGGATCTCAGCCATCTGATAAACCCCGGTAAAAAGGGTGCCTGATGCACAGTCTGGCGGTACGGATCGGGTTTGATGGCCTTGCCAAACAAGCCGACGGTGACGAAGCCGGGGACGTCCAAGCCCAGCTACAGCGTTGGCAGTGGAAGCGGGGTAGGGGTAGCCGGCCGTCTCGGAAAAACGCCAGTAGCCTCCGAGTCCGTGATCATAAACATCCACTATGCCGTCGTTAGGGGTATCGGCATTGGAGGGATTGGTCGCGGCCAAATGCTCGCCGAGATTGGTGAGAAAGTCGCCATCAGGGTCCAGCGAGGCATCGGCGGCATTGCTGCCGCTGAGACCACAGATGGCTTCCCGGGCGGCCTTGATGCCATCGCCATAGGCATCAGTGGCCCAAACGGCGCCGGTGCCGAGAATGAGCGCAGTACAGAGAACTACCCTATTACAGGAGCGGGACTCGGCGTCCCATGTGTAGGTCCAAATGCCGTCCCACGTGAGGTTGCCGTCGGCATCGTATGTGGGGGTAATGCTGCCGGGCGGGATGAGGACGAGGCCGGTTTTCTGATTCACTCCGTTCTCGGCAACGCCGACATTGAGCCGGGGATTGGCAGCGGTGGCGCTGAGTTCCTTGCACCAGTCGCGGGTCTGCACCTGAGCGGACGCGCCGTTGACGGAAACGGGAAGATTGGCCGCGCTCGTTTGCCCCAGGAGGTTCGCGTAAGCCGTTCCGCCGTAGGGCTGGGCGACGCTGGTGTAGAGGTTGAGCTGGCCCGTGGTGCCGGTGCCGGTGGTGTAATTGGTGGTGCGCGCGGCCTCACCCGTGGCGACCATGGACTTGCGGTTCCCGATGGCGTCATAGGAATACAACGACTGCCAGCCTTTAAGCGCGGTGGAGGCGGGATCGGTGGTGAAGGTCTTGCGGGCAGTAGTCACTTCGGAGCGGTCATTGTAGGCATAATGCCATGATTTGCCAAGGGGACTTTCGCGCTGGGCTTTGGTGCGGCGCAGGAGGGTGTCGTTATCGAAGGTCGGCACAGGTGGAGTGGTCGGGCCAATTGATTAATCGGAAATCGGAACCCAATTGTTTAATCGGAACCCTTGCTGCGAATATCCATGAACATTGACCAATCAGTGTCCGCGGCCTGCCTGGTGAAAATATCCGCAACGTCTCCATCAAACTGAGGGCAAATGAGTCTGTAATCCGCCTCATAATCAAAAGGTGGCTCGTGATCGTAGAGAAACAAATCGCTGCCGTCAATAGAATTAAGCGGCATAAGAATTGCGTTTCCTGAATTGTCACCGAATAACCCTACGAGTCTACTTTTGGTATGGAAATAGTCCATGGGGAATTCGTTAATAAACCAACTTAGGCCAAATAGACCAAAGTAAGTGAGCGAACCAAATGCAAGACCGCCGCACTCCCGTGGGAAAATTTCAGTGATAACTCGAGCCGCGAACAAGCCGCAGCCAACCGAAGCATGTAACTCATCCGCCGTCATATGCGGCGCCACGGGGTGTCCATACGGATTAGAATCAAATTTGTATAGTTGTAGCGCGGAACGAATCCGATCTAATGCGATATCTTGTTTATTCATGATTTTTATTGCTTATTGTAATTGTGGTTATCTTATGTATCCAACGTCAATTTATCTCCCGTATCATTTTAGAGCCCGCTGCATCGGCACAGAGGGAGGCTGCGCTTGACGCCGGGCATTTGGGCTTGGCATTGTAGATAGTGGCTCCACTCCCGTGCCCTGTGGAACCATGTGAGGCTGTAGTTGTATGGTTGGTCGACGTATTTCTCTCCATTCCCGCTCTAATTTCTCGTCATCCATGTCATCATAATCTCTCCACGGATTCCAAGGAAGACCAATCGGATTGCCATACCGCTTCAAGTCGTCAAGCATGCCGCGGCGAATGTGAGGTGGAAGTGGGCCCGTAGCAGGTGGCCCCATTCGTGAGCCGCCACGGCCGGGCGGGACCGATTGGGGCGGAATACGTGCCGGTGGAGGCGGGGTTTTAGCTTTGATTTTTTGCCTCTCCTGCTCTATTGCTTTGCGTAGTATTGACAGAGCAGCCGCTGCTTTTCCTTCTGTAACTTCGGAAAGACAGGCTGAAATGGTTTTCAAGGCTAGTTTTCTATTTGTCTGGCCACCGCCGCCCTTTGCGTTCCACGGGCCTAAAAATGGCATTCCTCCTTGGAGGCCACGTGTGTTATTGGAGGCCAAGCGATCGTTTTCAGCCTTCATTAACATCTGTATTCCGATTAAAAATGTGCAACAATCTGGAGAATCCCGCAGTAACGCCTCGTAAATTGAGTTGTATCTCTGCTTATGTACATCATGATGAGGAGCCACCGGGCTTCCGGGTGGCGCTGGCAAGATTCTGGCTGCGTAGGGTGTGGTATAATCATCGATTTTAATACCTGAATTTGGGCATTTTGCATTTACCGCTGCCTGCCCCTTTCCAGGCGTGCTGTGATACTTCAAAAACCAATGGTGGTCTTGCATTCTTCATGCGGATAAGGAACCTCTCCATAAAGCCCAAGCATATCAACTGAATTCACCGGATTATTCCCGAGCATCCCGTTCAGGTTAACCCCGCCGATTTCCCCAATTGGATCCGAAGATATCCATCTCCCCCAATCTGGGTGGTAATACCGGTAGCCGTAATACACCAGCCCCGATGCCTGATCCGTGAACTTGGTGCTGAAGCGGAACGGGTTGCGCTCCGCGGCTGGGCTGGGTTTCGGTGAGTCTGAGTTCATGGTGCGTCGTGCGCTGTCGGATCAACGTCGTGTTTCATTGAGGTTATAGGCCGACAC
>JAYVJI010000974.1:0-3219 GCA_043769435.1 Verrucomicrobiota bacterium | reverse complement strand
CGGAGGTGTCTTCGAAGAGGACATTCCAGACGTCTTTCTTGTCCGCGTGGCGCGTGGTGCTGGCCATGCTGCCAAAGACGCTGCGCAATTTCGCTGGATCGGTCTCGTAGGAAACGTTGCCGGCCACCTTCGCCGCCATTGCTTTGATTTGCGCGGGGGTGGCGAGCAGGCGGGGATGGAGATGGTCTCCCGGGCCGCCAAAGGTGGCATTGGCGCAGCAGGCCATTTCCTGAAAGCGCGCCAGTGCAGCAGGATCGCAGCGGCGCAGGCTGGTCGCGATCATCTCAATGAAGGTCCAGTGCGCCTTGTGATCGTAGGCGGTTCCGTGCGCCACCATACCGTCCCACCAGTGTGCCAGGGCCAATCCATCGCGGGCGGCCCATGTCTCCGCGATGTCTTGAAAGCACCGCTTCAAACAATCGTCCTTCAGCTCCATTAGCACCCACTCGCCCGCCGCAGCAGGATCGGTGGCAGCCCACGCGGAGAGCAGCAGAGCCAGCAGCCTTGTGCGCTCCGGCTCGTCGAGCGCCACAGCCTCCGCAAGCCGGCGGGCACGCCCAGCGGGATCAAGATTGAGCAGGCTAGCGCCCAGCGAAACGCGCTCCGCAGAGGAGAGCGCCGCAAAGACTCCCGCTTCCGGAACCGCTTTTGCTGCCACCGGCACCGGAATCCCAGGGGACGGACTTACGGCCCTCGCAACGGCCTCCGGCGAGAGCTGTCTGACGACAGACCGTGTCAGCACTGCGGCGATGAGAAAGCCCGCAGATGCTGCGAGGAGGGTGCGCGTATGACTGGAGACCGGACGGTTCATGGCTGTTTCTTCGGAATGAAATCGTGGCGGGCGCGTTCGATCACGGCTTTCACATCCGCAGGGAGAGTGCTGCTCTCCACCCACATGCCGGCGAAGTCCTTCGCATAACCCATGCTCTCGCCATGCTGCAGCCATTGCCGGTAGAGTCCGTAGATGAGGGGATCGCGCACGGCAGGGTCAGATATCTCTGCTGCCCACTGAATGGCGGTGCCCTGGAGGGACTCATGGCTAGCCCATGATCCGAGTCCCTGGCCCGGAACGACCTGACGGGCTGCCCGCATGATGAGTGCCTCGCGGTCCTCGCCGGTGAGCAGAGGCAGCAACCATTCGCGTGCTGACGGCCCGATGTGCTTGGAGGTGAGAATGAGCTGGCGAGCCTCCTCCTGCGCAACGTCCCCCAGCATCGCAACCGCACGCGCAGGCACCGCGCCCTGCTCCACGGAGGCGATGGCCCGTCTCAGGATTTCCCGCGCCACCATCGCAGTCCGGGGGCCGGGCGGCAGCGAGGCGAGCCATTTGTCAGACTCGGCTGTGGACGTTTTTCGCGTGGGGTAGCTGTTGTCAAATCTACCCCATCCGGCCAAGGCCTCACTGATAGCCAGCCGGGCAAAGCTCTCATCCTCGTGGCCCATCAGCGCAGTGCAGAGCCGCTGCCATTCATCCACCCGCCCGGCATCCGCAGTGCGTGACATGAGCGGCTGAAGCGCGGCCTTCCGCAGATCATCGCCGCCGAGCTCCGCAGCCCATGCGAGCGCGGCAGCCTCGGACTTTTTCAGCAGACTAGCTGCGACTGAGGAGACAAAGCCGGGCAGCGCCTTCGCGAGGTCCTCGTCTTCCTGATGCTCCACGAGCCAGCGTTGAGCCGCAGTTTCATCCTTCATGTGCCAGGCAGAAAAGGCATCCCCGGCGAGCAACTCAGCGCCGGGATGACCGGGCAATTTCAACGCGGCGAGGCCGGGGATGGCGGCCAGCGGATCAAGCCGGGCCCATGCCTTGGCCATGGCCGGGAGCAGCCGGTTCCTTTCCAATTGATCCAGTTCTTTGGGGGCGAGGGCAAAAAGGCCGGCCCACATTCCCGCAGGTATGCGTTCCATCCACGCGGCCATGCGCTGGCGATTCATCTCTGTGTCCGGCCGCTTGGCAAACTCCACCAACTGCGCGGTGAGGCCCTCCGCCGTATCCGCCGGATGTATCAGCCCATCAGGCGCGGATGGAGTTTGGGGTTTCCCAAGTGCAGCCGGCGGTGGACCGTCTGCTCCGCCATGCATGGACGTAGCAGATTGCGACGTGACAGTCACAGTCTGCGCGGGCCAGTCTGCGGAGAGCCCGCCTGCAGCAAGGCCCAGCACGGCCCCGGCGGTGAGTGCTTTAGTGTGAGTCATGATGTTGATGAGAGTTGCTAGAAAACCAGAGCCCGCCGCCGCGTGGGGCAGCGCTTGTGTTACGATGGACGCGCCGAGTGCCGCCGGTGCGGCCTGCACGGCCGAGCTGCTGAACCATGCGGCGAGAGCTACTGCGGTGACCGTCGCACCGCGCCGCTCTAGGTGCCGGCGCACGCGCTCCAGGGCGCGGGTGAGGCGCTTTTGCACAGCATTTGCGCTCAGCCCCAGACGGGCGGCGATCTCGCGCTGAGGCTGCTCCTCGAAATAGTGGAGCACCAGCATTTCGCGCTCCCGCTCCGGCAGGGCGAGGATGGCGGCGTCGATGTGAGGCCGGAGAGCGGCGGCGGGGTCGGAGCTGGCGGTGGCATTCATGGCTAACAAGTCGGCAGCGGTGCGTTCGCGGGCGGCGCGGCGGGTTTCCGTGCGGCGGGCGTTGAGGGCATGGCGCACCGTTTGCCGGTGCAGCCACGCGCCGACCACCAGCTCCGGACTGAGGCGAGGGGCCTTGCGTGCCAGCAGGATGAAGACCGACTGCGCCACATCCGCAGCGTCCGCCGGCCAGCCCCAGAGCAGGCGCGAGGCCGTGGAATGCACCGCGTCCACATGCCGCTCCACCAGCCGCCGGAAGGCGTCGGCACAGCCGCTCCGGGCAAAGGCGGCGAGGTCTGGATCGGGTGCGGGCATGGGAAGCGGGTGCGGGTTCTGCTTCTATGGCACCGCCGCAGCGCAGGGCACGCCATTTATTTTTCTGAAGACTGTAGCGGACACTACGCGGTGTGGCTGCCTGAGGCGGGTTCTATGGGCAGGTGAGCAGGGCAAAACACCCAGGATTGCGGCGGTGTCCGGTTTGTCCTCCGGCCCGCCGCAATCCCGCAGGGCTCCAGCAGGCAGCAAGGCCCGCTGAAGTAGCTACCTTCAGTGGTCCGACTGGTGGCACGCGGAACCACAGGCCGCCGAGGCATTCCTGAACACCGCCGCATGGCCGGACGATCTGAAATTCCGCGCCCGCGCCAAGGCCTACTCCAG
>JAYVJI010000973.1:0-2901 GCA_043769435.1 Verrucomicrobiota bacterium | reverse complement strand
GTCACCGGGCTCGTTTTTTATAGGGACGGGGTCATCGTGACCCAGGCTCCGGACATTCTCTGGCTCCGGGATACCGACAAGGACGGTAAGGCGGATAAGGTGGAAAAGCTCTACACTGGACTTGGGACCAACGACACGCATGCGGTCATCAATAATCCGCGCTGGGGCTGGGATGGCTGGATCTATGCGACCCATGGCTACAGCGCCTCGGGTAATGTCATGAACGCCAAAGGAGAGAAAATGGCCCAGATCGGCAGCGGCGTGGTGCGGTTCAAGCCGGATGGTTCATTCATTGAGCAATACTCTTCAAAGGGCGGTAACACGTGGGGTCTGCAGGTCACTGGCGACAACCGCGTGATGTGGACCCAGCCGACGAGCGGCACTATCCTCGAGCAGGTAGTCCTGCCGGAATATGCGCTGGCCAGGGGCAAGTGGGGGAATACGGCCAGCTTCAATGTCGTGATTGGCTCTCCAAAAAGCTGGCCGGTGATGCCGTGGGAGCAGCTCGCCTATGTTCAGATCGATTTCGTGGGGAGCTTCACCGCTACCGCAGGGTGTGCCATCTATGATGGTGGATCATGGCCTGCGGAATACAACGGTGACTACTTCACCACGGAGCCAACGATCAATATCATCCACCACGAGCGCCTCACGCCGAAAGGCAGCAGCTATGAAGGCCGCAAACTCCCGGGCCGCGAGGAAACGGAATTCGTCAGGAGCAAAGACATGTGGTGGCGGCCTATCGAAACCCGTATCGGTCCGGATGGTGCCCTCTACGTTGGGGATTTTTATAACCAGGCAGTCATTCACAATGATACCCGCGGGCCGGATCACAATGATGTGAATGCGGCTGTCCGCCCGGACCGTGACCATTATTTCGGACGAATCTGGAGGATCGATCACAAGCAGGCAAAGAAGCTGGATGTGCCGGACCTGAGCAAGGCGGATACTGCTGGATTGATCCTGGCGTTGGGGCATCCTAACTGTTCCATCCGCATGACGGCCAGCCGGTTGCTGGCGGAAAAATCCGCCGTGGGTGACAAGGCCGCGCTCACGCCACTGCTCTCTTCCACAGTGCAGCCTCCTGCGGAGAGGCAGATCGCAGCGCTGTGGACCGTGGTGAATTCCGGTATGATTGATGCCTGTAATCTGGTGCCGCTGGCAGCGGACAAAGACGCCAGTGTCAGACGCAATGCAGCGCTCGCCATCGAGGCTACGACATCGGCTCCGGTGGTTGCACCCTTGGTCGGCGACAGTGACGCCGCAGTGAGGCTAGCCGCACTGCGCGCTGTGGCCGCCACTCCGGTTACCAGCGAGACTGCCGCCGTCATCATCGCCGCGTGGCCGAAGTTCGACGACGACTTCCAAAAATCCGCCGCCGTTGGTGCCCTCGCCCGGAACAGCCCTGCCGCGCTGGCCGCGATCTTCGACAGCGGCAACGCAGACCTAGGTCAGCTGGCAGCTAATCTGGTGCAAGCCATGGGGGAGAAGCGCGATACCGCCGCAGCTGCCAAACTAGTAGTCACGCTGGCTGGCAAGCCGGCTTCTGCGGATGCCCTTAAGCGCAGCATCCTAGATACCCTCGGTAAATCACTGAAAGTGGCGCCTGAGATGACCCCGGAGCTTTCGGCCGCCCTAACAACACTGCTCAGCAGCGGCGCGGGCAGCAGCGTCCTGCCCATCGCCGCCCAGTGGGATAAGGCCGGCACACTCAAGGAAGCGATGGCCAGCCGGGTGACGGAACTCTTCCAGCAACTCAAAGCAGGCAGCGATGATGACCGGCTCAGTGCCGCGCAAAGCCTGATCGGACTGCGCGGAGCGAATCCCGAGGCCCTGCCGGCAGTGCTGGGACTCATGGCCGGAGATGGCTCGCCGGCCCTGAAGACACGGCTTGTGGGAGCCCTTAGCGAGACCGGTGATGTTGCTGTCGGCACCGCCCTTGCGGCAGGATTCGGCAAATTTGCCCCCGAAGTGCAGACCGTCGCCTTCAACTCCATGTTGAAGCGGGCTGACTGGTCCCTAGCCTTTCTCGACGCTGTGAAGGCGAAGTCTGTGGACCCCGCAGTGCTGGGTCCGGCCAATGCCTTCCGCCTGCGCACGCACCCTGACAAAGCCGTGAGCAAGCGCGCAGCCGAAATGCTGGATGAACTCAATCCTGACGCCAAAGCGAAAGCCGCGATCATAGCGATGCTGGCTCCGGAAATGGAGAAAAAAGGGGACATCGAACAAGGGAAGGCCCTCTTCGCCGTGACCTGCGCGACCTGTCACGTCTTTGGCAATGCCGGAGCCCAAGTCGGGCCAAACCTGACGGGAATGGGTGCCCATGGAGCCGGCGAACTGCTCGCTGCCATCGCCGACCCTAACGCAGAAGTCGATCCCACTTTCACAGCGTGGAACATCGAAACTAACGACGGCAACATCTACGCCGGCGTCATCGCCCGGGAAAATCCCGCCAGTGTGTTTCTCAAATTCCTAGGCGGGGAAAAGGAGATAAAAACTGCGGACATCAAGAGCCGCGTGAATACCGGGCGCAGCCTCATGCCGGAAGGATTTGATGGCCTCGGGCCGGAAGTGCTGCGGAATATCATCAGCTACATGCAAAGTGTGGACGGCGGCAAATACCGCACCCTAGATATGCGCGCCGCCTTCACCACCACTACCTCCATGGGGCTCTATGCCACTCAGCAGGCCAAAGAACAGTCATTCGAGTTCCGCAAAACCGGTACCGTCCCCGTGGAAGGCATCCCCTTCAACATCGTCGCACCTGAAAAATCGCCTAACAATATCCTCGTGCTCAAGGGAGGGGCGGCGGGCTCCTACTCTCAGACCCTGCCGCAGAAAGTGGACATTAAAGTGGGCGGATTCAAAGCCAACCGGCTGCACTTTCTCGGTGGTGTGACC
>JAYVJI010000972.1:0-6768 GCA_043769435.1 Verrucomicrobiota bacterium | reverse complement strand
ACATTGCATTCCCAGTTGTTGCGGAAGTTCCATGCTAGGGTTTCGACATGGCTGCCGTCGGGCCTGCAACGGAAGATCATCCCTTCCTGGTAGGGCTTGCGGCTGTTGTTGATAACATTTCCCCGGATGTCCGTCACGGGCTTGCCGTCTTTATCCTTCAGCTGGTGCCCCTCGTTGCCAAAGTTGAAATACAGGAGGCCGTCGGGGCCAAAATGAAACGCGTGGATGCTGTGGTCATGCTGGGCTCCATCGATCCCGCTGAACATGACTTCCACCCGGTCCGCCTTCAGATCGTTGTTATCATCGGACATGGAATATACTTTCCCGGCAGCGGCGACGATGACCCTGTTTCCGAGCACGGTCACGCCATGGGGACTGTCGATGTCAGTTCCTTCATAAAAGACGGTTTGCTTGTCCGCGACACCGTCTTTGTTAGTATCCTCCAGCACGAGGATGCGGTCACCTGAGGGGCGCTTGCCCTTATGGCTTCTGTAGTTCACGATCTCAGCCACCCAGACGCGGCCCAGGTGGTCAATATCAATACTTGAGGGACTGAGTAACATTGGTTCACTAGCAAAGGTCTCAGCCTTCAGCCCATCTGCAACGTTCAACGCCTCGCGAGCGGCGTCCGGATCCAGTCCACCGCCGCCGCCTTCTTTCCCGGCTTTTGCCAACTGAGGCTTTTCCGTATAGACCTCGAACTGAACCGATGAGCCACCGCCCTGCTTGGTGCCGCCATCGTCCAGCGCTCCAGATGCATGGAAGGATTTCGTGCCCGCCGGCAACTCAAATTCCACAACGCTGGGCGCATGGGTCCCGATTCCCTCGGCCATTGCTTTGCCTGCTACCATCAGTGGCTCCCCCCCGGCATTTTTATTGGTGTTCACCGCGCCCCAGCCGGCCACAGCATTGACCGGCTTCATTTCTGTTAGCTTTTTTTCACCGAACTCCCCCTTTATCACTGGAGCAACCCAGTCAGCCCAGTCGCAGGCGAATCCATCGCCGCCGTCTTTGACAACTAGGAACAAGCGCTTCGCCCCGGTGAGATCAGCCTCGATAGCTACCGCGTGCCCCACGGTTTCTGTCGTCAATTTATGGCTGCTGTAAATGGGCTTGGGGGCAGACTGCGCCGCCGCAGCTGAGAGAAGTAGGATAGGAGCGAATTTCATGGAAATAATAGTAGGGTGAGCTGGGAGTGATGCAATACGCAGCCCCGCTCCCCTATACTTTCAATGGAGGGAAGATAAAATGTGACCGGAGGTCCGGAGGATATCCGTCAAGATTCCCGCTTTTCAGAGTTGCTATCATGCTTCCCTTCGCCCCGTCCCCATTGCCTCATGCATCTGACTTACACTTCCCCACTTTGGTGGCTGCTGGTTCTCCTACTATTGGCGGGCGGCTACCATTTCACCTTGGTCGACCGCCCGAGGCGGATGATGCTGGGCTCCTTTCTGCTCCGCTGCCTGGCAGTCGCGCTGCTGGTCCTAGCGCTCTGCCGTCCCGGCTGGATGAAGGAAGCAGACCGGGTGCACGTGGTCTTCCTGGTGGACGTCTCCCAGAGTGTGGACCTGAAGGCTGCTCAGGCAGCAGTCGCTGAGGTGGATGCCGCCATCACTAAGCTGCAGCGGGGGGATTCCCACACGGTCTTCAGCGTGGCGGACGGAGTCAGGCTACGGGAAACAGCCAACCTGGCAAAGGAGCTGGAGTCCTGGCAAAAGGGCATCGCTGATGATGGCTACCGCGCAGCCACCCGGCTGGCCGAGGCCGCCCTCAGTACGCGCATGGCCTTTCCTGCGGGAAAGAGCCGCCGGCTGGTGCTCATCACAGATGGTCAGGAAACCAGTGGTCAAATCGACCAAGCGCTGGGCATTCTGAAGCAGGAGAAAATAGACATCGTCTGGCAAAAACTAAGCGGGCTGACAGACCCTGAGGCCAGCATCCTGGCCGTGGAGCCTAACAGCCCGGCAGCCTATGCCGGCGAGGTCGTGCGCTTCCGCGTGCGCATGGCGGCCAATACTCCCATCAAGGGCAAGGTCAGCATTCTCAACCAGGGCGTCCGCATCCTGACAAAGGAGGCCAATCTCACCCCGGAAGGCGACAATAGCGTCGAGTTTGACGTGCCGATGACAGTGCCCGGCTCCAGCCTTTGGACCGCCGAGCTGGTGCCAGAAAAGGATCACTTCCCACTCAATAACCAAGCGTCCACCACCATAGAAGTGACCGGCAAGAACAGGATACTTGTCATTCACAAAACACCGAAGGAAGTCCGCGGCTTTTCGCGCGCCCTCCAGGAACAGGAATTTGATGTCGATGTGCGGGGTGAAAATGGCCTGCCAGACAGCATGGATGCGCTGCTGAGCTTTGATGCCATCATCCTCGCAGACATCCCGGCTACCAGTATGAATGCCCGCCAGATGGAGTTGCTGAAAAGCTATGTGCAGGATTTTGGCGGCGGACTGGCTATGATGGGCAGTGAAAATTCCTTCGGGCTGGGAGGCTACTACAAGACGCCCGTGGAGGAGGTTCTGCCCCTCGTCAGCCGCTTTGAAAAAGAGAAAGAAAAACCCTCCCTCGCCATGATCCTCGTGCTGGACAAAAGCGGTTCCATGGAAGGCGTCCCCATCGCCCTAGCCCGGCAGGCAGCCAAGGCCAGCGTGGAACTGCTGGGCCCTCAGGATCAGGTGGCCGTCATCGGTTTTGACAGCCAGCCTCAGGTCATCAGCGATATGCGCAGGGCCAGCGAAAAAGACGCTATCCAGTCACTCATTGATACCATGGAGGCTGGCGGCGGCACAGACATGTACCCAGCGATGCAGCAGGCAAAACAAATGCTCGATAATTGCTCCGCCAAGGTGAAGCACATGATTTGCATGACGGATGGACAGACCGAAGACAGGGGCTTTGCAGAGCTGACCCAAGCCCTCGCAGACAGCGGGGTCACCGTATCCACCGTGGCCCTGGGCGAAGGTGCAGCCGGGGACTTGCTCCAGAACATCGCAGAGATCGGAAAGGGCCGGTTTTATGCCGCGCAGGACCCGGCCTCGGTGCCGCAGATCTTTACCCGGGAGACCATGCAGGCCAGCAAGAGCGCCATTAAAGAAGACGTCTACGCCCCCATCATCACCACTGAACACCCCATGCTAGCCGGCTATACTCAGAACCTGCCCTCCGCCCTCGGCTACGTCATGACGGAGGCTAAGCCTGCTACTCAGACCGTGCTCAGCGCCGACACCGGTGATCCCCTGCTTGCGGTCGGAAGATTCGGCCTCGGTCAGGGCCTGTGCTTTACCTCAGATCTGACAGAAAAGTGGGGTGGCGAATGGCTGGCCTGGGACAGTTGCGGGAAGTTCTGGGCGCAGGTCCTGCGCAGCATCGCCCGGCAGCGAAACACTCAGGGCATGGAAGTCCGTTCCCAGGCCGCGAATGACCAGTGGCAGTTCGACATCCGCCGACGTGAGCAGGACGGAACGCCTGTGAATAACGTCCAGTGGGACGCCGCCGCCGTCGATGAAAACGGCAGGGAAATGCCAGTCAGCATCACTGAAACCGGCTTGGGACGTTACGCTGCCACCGTGCCGCTAACAGGAAAGGATAAACTCACGCTGCGCCTCCGCGACAAAGAATCCAACAAACTCAAAGTCATCCACTACAACCGGCCAGCTCCCGCAGAATACCGGCTCTCCCAGGCCATTCCCCCAGGCCTGCAGGCCGCTCCTGCATTCACTCCCGCCACCATTCGCGAAAACATCACCCCGGACAAAACCCGCCACAGCCTCGAACACTGGTGCTACTTCCTCGCCCTCGCTTCAGCGCTAGGCAGCGTCATCCTGCGCCGGATCTGATGTGCTGGAACCCCGATCCCATGCCATGTGTCGATAGCCTAGCCGGGCAATAGCGCAGAACAGCGGGATCTTTCCTGCTCAAAGCGGCTGCGTCAAAAGTTGCCTCATGGAATGCGTGGCTGATCTGATGCCGCCGGACACCCCAGAGCCTTACTGACTAAAAGCCAGTTGTCTCATGGACGGCGGTCCATGGCATGGCGTGGGCATTGGCTACAGGCTCGCAGGTGAGGAGTCCCAGGTGGCAATTCACTCCGCTCAACAGCTCGGGCTTGAGACGGCAGGCCTCCTTGAGGCCATGGTCGGCGATGAGTCCGAGGTAGCGGTGGGTCACATTCGTTAGTGCCTGAGTGGCGGTGCGGGCATAGGCTCCGGGCATGTTGGCCACGCAGTAATGAACGACTCCCTCCTCTATGTAGGTCGGCTCGTTATGGGTAGTGGGCCGCGTGGTTTCCGCGCAGCCGCCTTGGTCCACGGCGATGTCTACCAGCACGCTGCCCTCCGGCATTTGCTTCAGCATTTCCCTAGTGATCAGCCGGGGTGCCCGGGCGCCGGGAACTAGCACCGCCCCGATGACCAAGTCCACGCGGGGCAAGAGTTCCATGAGGCTTGCCTGGCTGCTGAAGAGCGTGTGCGCGCTGTGCATCGTGATGTCCAGAAACCGCATTCGTTCTATATCAACCTCGAGAATCGTGACATCCGCGCCGATGCCTGTCGCGATGCGTGCAGCGTTGATGCCTGCTGTGCCGCCGCCGATGACAACGACCTTTCCGGGTAACACCCCGGGCACCCCGCCGAGCAGCACGCCACGGCCTTTGTTGTGCCGCTGCAAATGATAGGCCCCCACTAGAATCGACATGCTCCCGGCGATTTCGCTCATGGGTTCCAGCAGGGGCAGCCGGTGATTCAATTCCACTGTTTCATATGCGATAGCAGTGCAGCCGCTGGCCACCAGGTTTTCTGTTAGTTGCCGGTTCGCAGCGAGATGGAGGTAGGTAAACAGCAACTGACCGCGCCGCAGCATTGCTATTTCCTGCGGCTGCGGCTCTTTCACTTTCACTATGATTTCTGCGGTGGAAAAAATTTCTGCCGGCCCATCTGCTATGGTGCAGCCGGCGTTCCGGTATTCCTCAGTGGTGAATCCACAGCCGCTGCCGCCTTCGTTCTCTACGATGACGGTGTGCCCATTCCGTATGAACTGCCACGCCGCACTCGGGGTCAGAGCGATGCGGTTTTCCTGTGGTTTGATTTCGCGAGGGACACCGATGATTGTCTTTTTCATAGGAGATGAGGCTGGCTGGATTTTCCACCTGCGAAACCGCAGATTTACGAATAGGCCTGCCCTGCGCCATGCGCAAAGAAACTCTCCTCGATGCTGTCCGCGCTTGAAGCGTCGGAGTTTTGCCCTTCCTCCGCCGTATGTCCATGAGAACAGAAGCCATCCAACTCCTTTCCAGCCTAACTGAAGCCCACGGGGTTTCCGGTTACGAATCTTCCGTCAGGGAGATTTTTCGTCATGAACTAGCTGCCGCAGGACCAGCGCAGTGCGATGTTATGGGGAATGTCTGGATCGAAAAAAAAGGTGCGCGGGATGGCCCCCGGGTGCTGGTGGCAGGCCATATGGATGAAGTGGGATTTGCTGTGCAGAACATCACTTCCAAGGGATTCATCCGCATCGTGCCGCTGGGTGGTTGGTGGACGCACACTCTGGTGGCCCAGCGCGTGCGTATTCTCACCCGGAGCGGCCATGAGATTATGGGAGTAATAGGCTCCACGCCTCCTCACTTTCTCAGCGAGGGCCAGAAGGACAAGCTCATGACTCTGGATCAGCTGTATGTAGACGTGGGGGCGTCCAGCCGCGAGGAGGTGGAACACTGGGGCATCGCGCTGGGGGATGCCATAGCCCCGGATAGTGCCTTCACCACCATGAGGCATCCCGATCTTTTTTGTGCCAAGGCATTCGACAACCGTGTGGGCATGGCTGCGGCCATCCAGGCTTTGCAGGGATTGCTGAAAGTGCCCTTGCCTTGTGACCTGATCACGGCAGGCAGCGTGCAGGAGGAGGTTGGTTGCCGCGGGGCCGTCACGCTGGCCCACAGCGTCCGTCCGGATGTGGCCCTGGTCTTGGAAGGCACACCGGCGGATGATACGCACGGCATGGACATGACGGAAAGTCAGGGTCGGACCGGCGGAGGTGTCCAAATCCGCATTATGGACCCTACTGCGATCATGAACCGACCGCTGGTAGATTTCCTGATCGCTACGGCTAGGGAGCTGGATATTCCCTGCCAGGTGGCGGTGCGGAAGTCCGGCGGAACGGACGCCCGGAGCCTGCAGATCAGCCGTTATGGCGTGCCCTGCGTGGTGTTAGGAACTCCGGCGCGCTATAT
Organism: Verrucomicrobiota bacterium; assembly: GCA_043769435.1. GTDB lineage: Bacteria > Verrucomicrobiota > Verrucomicrobiia > Verrucomicrobiales > V1-33 > JAYVJI01. The sequence goes on along the minus strand of JAYVJI010000972.1, from coordinate 539 downwards.
TCACAGCCATAACAGCATCATGAATATCAATGACTACCTCGCCTGCGTCCAGCTGGTGATGGCCGCAGTCCAGCTCCTAGATGCCGACTGCGTCCGGACCTTCCGCGCATGGTGACCACTGCCCGCATAACACTGCTTGCGGCTTCACAGCGCTGGGAACCGTAGCTGTACCAGGGACCCTGCCATTGCGCAGAGCTGCCAGATGTTTTTCATTTTCAATAACATAAATATGCCGACCCGACCGGACACTGCCCTCATCATCATTGGACATGGATCTACTCTGAATCCTGATTCCTCTGCGCCTACTCATGAGCACGCGGACACGATCCGCCGCATGGGGATTTTTGCCGAGGTCGCCTGTGCCTTCTGGAAAGAGGAGCCCTGCCTCCGGGAAGTGTTGCGGACGGTGGACAGCAGGGAAGTGTTTATTGTTCCTAACTTCATCAGCGAAGGCTATTTCACTCAGGATGTGATCCCCAGAGAACTGCGCCTGACTGGACGCACGACGTTGCTGGACGGGAAGCGGGCGCACTATTGCC
>JAYVJI010000971.1:0-1649 GCA_043769435.1 Verrucomicrobiota bacterium | reverse complement strand
GCCCGTGGAACTGGGCCGCTTTACAGCTCTAGAGGGAAAAACGTGGAACCCTCATACCTTGGCAGGGCGGTACCTCATCGTCAGAAACGATGCCCAGGCTGCCTGTTACCGGCTGCCAGTGGAGGAGTGAATGGGGCCGGATTGGGTCGGATCGCGTCGGATTTACTCAATGTCGCTTGTCCACAGAAATTTGTAAAAATTTCACTCATGTGAAAAAACTTAAGCTTTCTGAATAAAACTACTGGAACTTTAAACAAAACTAGAATATTGATGTTCGCCACATACCTTATTCTTTGCCATGTCAAATAAAGTTACCACTCGCCGCGTGCCCGCTCCGACTGCCTCCATCCACCAATTGCCTGTCCGGCTGGAGGGCCCCACGCTTGATTACGAGGAAGACGATTTCAATGGAGACATGGTTTTGCCCCCTGAAAACAATGTCAGCGGCGTAGAAAACATCGCTGACCGGGTGCAATCTACCCAAAACCGGCTCAGCCAGTTGCGGGCTGAAGCGGAATCTCTGGAGCGTGAGAAAGTTCAGTTTGAAGAACTCAGCCGCAAGCAGTTGGAGTTCATGCAGGGCCGGACAGACATGGTGGAAAAGCTTAACCGCAGCGTTACCATGCTCGAGCGGGAGTCCTATGAAGCGCAGAAAAAAGCGGAGCAGATGACAGTCCTCAAGGACATGTTCCAGCATCATCTCGTCAACGTGCAATCATTGACACCGGAAAAGTGGAATCCAGCTGATCTACCTCATGACCTGAACCGGGCGCTGAGCATGATCGAGGATGCCCGTGAGGAATACGAAAAAGGAATGAGCCGAGTGCAGATGCTGACCACTGTTGCGTCGGTCGTCAGCCATGCTGGATCCCGCAGCAATCAAGGGACGGTCCGCAGTGCCATGCCCGTCGAGATTTCCCGTGATTCGTTTCTTCGCTGGGCCTTCGTCGGGGCGGCCTTTGCCCTGCCCATGGCTGTCGCCGCCGCTACCCTGTGGCTCCTTGCCGGCCTGTTTCGCTAGGATATGGCAACTTTATCCAATTATCTGTTATGAGTCGTCCAATCCAAGCCAAAGCCCGGCGGGCCGAAATGGAGCGCCGTTTACGGGAAATCCGTGACCGGGAGACCACTATCAAAGAGAAGATCTACCGCCTAGAAGCCAGCATCACCGCAGCACCGGGCATGGAGTCCGCCCGCCGGATCAGCCTGTGGAACACCATCCCTGCTGAGCCGGAGGCTCCCGGACGAAAGCCCGTCCGGCCATTGCGCTACCAAAAACAGCTCGAAAGTCATGCCCGCTCCTCGCAGGCCCTCACCTCCCTAGTGCTGCTGATCATTGCCGCAGCGTTAGTGTGCTTTTTACTGTATTTGGCACGCCAGCACGGAGTTTCGGTTTTTTAAGCCTGAAACGCAGGTGCATATATAACGCTCAAAGCTACTTTGGGAGCCATGGATGTGCCTGCATGGATATTCAGCAAGCTAAACGGGCTCCAAAGGCTCCAAAAGAAGAAGTGCATTTTTTCCGTTCTGACGGCCCAAGCCCAGCACACTAGTAGCGGCATAGTGGAATGATGTGGCTCATGGAAATCAGTGATGGCTGTGCGATTCATAGAGTTGTGCAGAGCGCCAGCCGGCATCCTGGGCGGCGG
>JAYVJI010000970.1:0-1708 GCA_043769435.1 Verrucomicrobiota bacterium | reverse complement strand
GCAAGATGCCTGTGTTCCCTTGCCTCCGGCCTCGCGACATCACTAGCTGATCACCCCCTTATTTCCGGCTGCTTCCCTGGCGCAAATCCGGAGCTGCCGCCGCCAGCACTCCGGCAGCTTTTTGAAGGGTCTCCTCCCACTCCTGTTCCGGCACAGAATCCGCCACGATACCGGCACCGGCATGGAACCACGCTTTATTATGCAATGCCACCGTCCTGATGGCGATGTTGAACTGGCTTTCACCTCCCGCTCCGAAGTATCCCACCGCACCGGTATAGAGGCCACGCGGGACTCGCTCCAGTTCATGGATGACCTGCATCGCCCGCTTCTTGGGCGCACCCGTGATGCTGCCGCCCGGGAAGCAAGCCGCCAGCGCCTGCACATGGTCTATTTTCTCCCGCATGGTCCCCGTGACCGTGGAGACCATGTGATGCACCTGCTCATAGCGCTCCGGCTCGAGCAGCCCGGTGACCTTCACAGATCCATACTCACAGACCATGCCTAGGTCATTTCGGAGCAGATCTGTGATCATGACCAATTCCGCCCGCTCTTTGCTGCTGGTGACCAGCTCCTGGCGGATCCGCTCATCCGTGTCAGGGTCCGGATGCCTAGGGCGGGTGCCCTTGATGGGCCGGGTGCGGATGCCCTGCCCGCTCATGCGCAGGAATGACTCCGGGGAAGAGGAAATAAGGCAGCGTGATGCCAGCGAAAGGTAGGCAGCATAGGGGGCCGGGCTCAGTTCCCGCAGGCGGAGGTGAAAGGCGAATGGATCCACACCCCGGTCCCATTCAGCGGACCATGACTGCGCCAGATTCACTTGATAGATGTCCCCGGAGGCGATGTATTCCTGAGCGCGTCTCACCATGTGGAGAAACTCACTGCGCTCCAGCTCCGGGTGGAATTCCACACCTGGCCAGCGGGCTCTCGTTGTCTGAAAATCCGCATGACACAGCAGGTCACCACTCTCGAACCATTCCTCCGTGGCATGACGGTAGACCAGCACATTCCGACAACACGCAAACCGGTAACCACCATCGTACTCCACCCAGCCAAAAAGCCCTGCTGAGGGAAAACCTAGGTCCGCTTCTGGCGGAAAAGCAGCGAGGGCGTGCTGCAGAGGGCCAGGCTGGCAGATGTGGCCCGAAAGTATCGCCTGGGGAATAGCCGCTATGATGGACAGCGCCTGCTCCCGGTCCGCTTCCGGCACGCGGCCAGAGGTATCCAGCCAGATGAATCCGGGAAGGTGCCGCAAGGCCGCAGCCACCTCGTCAGGCTTGGCTGAGAGGGAAATACGGCGGGGACGGGTTGTCGTGCGCATGCCGCGCACTCACCGGGGTTTCAGAAGCTGGAAAGTGCGAAGTGCAGTGAGAATATCAAAGCGCTGAAAATCCGTCAGATTTGCCGGTTGGGCGCTTGAATCTCCGTTAAAAGTCCATCCCGTCCGCCAACAATTTAGTCAACCACTCCGGTCCCCAAACATTTTCCCGCCATGAATCCAGAAGCCGAAGCCCAGCATTTTACAGAGACATTTGAGAAAATCAAAACTGAAGTCGGACGGTTCATCGTGGGCCAGCAGGACATCGTTGAACAGGTGCTCATCTCCATACTTTGCGGCGGCCACGTGCTGCTGGAAGGCGTTCCTGGCCTAGGGAAAACGGCGCTCGTCAACACCATCGCCAAGGCCCTGCACCTGAAATTTCAGCGTATC
>JAYVJI010000969.1:0-4370 GCA_043769435.1 Verrucomicrobiota bacterium | reverse complement strand
TGCGGTCCGGGGCTTTCACCGGCTGAGGGGGCGGCTCTGCTGGGAGGAGGTGGAGGAAAACCGGTACCGAGCGCGCCTTATACTGCACGTTTCCCTTGATCCCGCCCTGCGCCAGATCCCCGTGGCGGGCGTAGACGCGGGGCAATCCATACGCGATGGCTCCCTGTAGCGCCGGTAGCGAAGAGCCATCCGCACCGGCTAGGTAGATGCGCTGCTCTATCCCCTCGGCATCGGAGTTGCTCAGAGTTGTCATCCCGTCCTTCAGGCCATCACCTGCATCAGTGAGCCACCTGCCCACGACCACTGATGACTTCCATGTGCTGCTGCGGTAGACGTCGAATGTGTGAGACCGGAGGTATAGCGAACTGCTGGCGGCGAGCTGCTTTCCAGCGGCGGGATCAGTGAACTCCACCATGGCCCTGACCTTCCCGCTGGATTGGAAATCCGCCTCAGCCGCCAGCTGGTGAATACCGGAGGCGGCGGAACTATCCATGCCGGGCCTGGTGGCGGGGCCCTGCTGCGGCTCACCGGTTGCCCCCTCAGGCTCGATTTGCGGCGGAGTGTTAGGATCCGTGGCATCATCCTTCCAGTGCGGGGAGGCGCGGCAAAGGTAATCCGCAGCTGGAGGGAGGGCCTTGTCAAAAAAGAGCGCAATAGCAGCGAGGGCGGCACTCAGCCACAGGACGCGGGCCAGCCACGCCCGCCGGGATCCCAGGGGGGAGGACGTGCCGCGTCGCAGCCGCAGGATGCGGCCCAGATCCCATGCCGGCAGCGCGCCGGCCAGCACTAGCAACGCCAGCCCGTGAGGGATCGCCCCGGGCATTCCCTCGAGGCCAGGCGTCACAGCATTGCGTCCCAAAAGCAGAATGACCACCAGTCCCAGCGACGCGTAAAAGCCGATGGTGAAGGCTATGCCCCGGCTACGCCCAGTCTCGCTTGCGGGCTTGCCAGCCCGGCGGTGTTCCATCACCGTGCGGACCAGCGCTGACGCGTGCAGCATGCCTGCTAAAGCCGTGGCCGCAAAGAGATATACATACTGGTTAGAGGTGTGCAGCGCGGCAGCCATCGTGGAGACACCTGTCAGCAGCACAAAAGCCACTCCTGACCACGGAATCGGCCTACCCGGTCTACTGCCCCCCTTCCCTCCCGCGACTAGCACCACCAGCCCTGCCGCCGTCAGCACCAGCGGCAGCGTGGTCATGTGGACCGACCACAGTATCCCCGTCTCGATTAATAGACAGAAGAGAAAGTAGAGAATACAGTACGGCATATGTCTGCGGTTTTGGGAATCCCTAGGCTTTGAGAATTCCTATATAATAGTTAGGGATTATCCCCGGGGTGCAGTCGCCGCAGAATGGCCGCATCTTTGTTCCTGGAGCGCAGGGCGAGGATCAGTGCCCCCAGGCACCATGCCAGAGTGCATGAGATGCTGACTCCCGTCAGCATAGTAGCATTGGCAGTGACCCGTGAATGATAGGCGACCATGTAGTCATTGTCGTAAGATCCATCCTTCATTCTTTCGTAACTCAATATCTGAGCCATGGGGCGCACCGCCATCCCGGTGGAAGGAATCACCTGCACCAGGTGGGCCAATGGCTGCTGCCTCGTTTCGGACAGCAGCGTGAGGCCCAACGCTTGAAAGGCAAAAGCCGCTGCTGTCACCACTACCCACCAGACAAAGCTCCAGCGCCGCTTCATTCCGGCCAAGTGCCAAAACACGAGCGGGAAAAACAAGGCTCCCACTGCCCCCAGCACAAAGCTCAAGCTTTCTGGTTTTATCGTAAAGCGCAGCAAATCATCAAGGTCGCTTCTTGCCAGGACCCTTCCTGGTAATACCCAGCCAACGGCGAAAAGCATACCGGCCCCTGCGACCAGCATGAGCATAGCCCACGGCACCCCGGATGACCAGCCCCGTGAAAAGAACAACCTCCGCAAACCGCTCCTCCGGTCCAACCTCGCTGTGCCGCACTCCTGGATGGAAGAGACCTCGCAAACGGCCTGCAACATAGAAAGCCCGAGAATACCCCCGCCAAAAAGAGTGAGTAGGATAACGTAGCCAATCGACTGCATTTTTCCCGACCCATACACTGCGACCAGCCACGTTGTGACGGCTAGTGCCAATACCGACACTGTGGCCGCCCAGCGCCGCCGCTCAGAGCGGTTTTCCACAGCCGGAGCGATGTTGCTGGCTCCAAGATCGAGAAAGAAAAAACAAAGCCAGCCCAAGCTGACTAAGAACATGATCGAAATCGGCCAGCCTGCTTGCTCGAACATGTAGTTAATGCCATACTGCCCGCGGCTCAGGTCCTCACTCATGGCGCCACATATGCCGGTGCCACCAGCCAGGAGCGCTAGGAGAATGACCGAGCGAACAAGAAAGGCCCGGATAAACGAAAGGCCGCAGATGATGGCCGCGACCCCGATACCCCCCAGCAAAAAAATCCCCAGCCAAGCACATTCTAGGGGAAGGTTGATCCGGCCTGCGAAGTAGCGCATGATGAGGTAGGGCATGACCGTGAGCGCGATCAGCGTTTGCATCGCCGCAGTAGACACCCATTTTCCAAGCATGATCCGGCTGGGAGACAGCCTAGTGAGCAGGAGTGTATCCATGCTATTGCCGGACATCTCCTCACGCAGCGCATTCGTACACCGCGCCGGGAGCAAAACCACCAGCGGCAGACTGACACCCAGCCAAAAGCCCATACTTACAATTTCCCCGCTCCCCGCATCGGGCATACCCATCAGCAGGGCCATAACTCCGAGGACGACATGCATCACACAGAACCCGAATACAAAGACCGGGCCACGCAGCCCCTGCCTGAGTTCCTTCACCAGCATGGGGCTCAGCCAGTCCGGAAAATCCGGGGCACGGGGCATAGCGGTAGCAGCAGCGACAGAGGCAGACATACACTCGGCCTAACCCCTCTTACCTCAACCGTGCAACCCCGCACAACTTCAGCCACGCGGTTACTTTTCTGCTCTTCCCAGCAGCTCTCTGATGCTGGAGCATGGATTCCCCATACCGGTTGTGATCTTGCCCTCAATGCCTCCCAGATTCATGGCAACGACCTCCCCGCTGGCGTTGACCACGGGGGCTCCGCTGGTGGCCTGCAGCTTCACCTGCCGGTTAAGAAAACGGTAGAGGACTCTGCTCTTATCGATGGTCTTCACCCTCGAGGGAATCGGTCGGGCGGAAGACGGACTTCCCGCCCGTCACGAGCGGCGCGGCATACGATACGGGTCGCCCTCCGGCAGCCGCAGCGCACCTTCCCAGCGCGGGCGATAGACGTGCGTTTTCTTCAGCAACCAGTCGTTGAACAGAAACACGCCACGATGCGTCGCTGGCCAGCCCGGCACATCTGCCCACAAGATGCCTGTGCCCGAGCCAACGAAGGCTGACCCGCTGATGGGTTCAGTCGGCAGACGGTCTTTTCCCGTCCAATGCGCGCTCCACGGATGTCCCCAGCCGAAATGCGCGCCAGCGAACGGGGCAAAAATGCGGTCGCCATCGTTTTGGTCCTGGTCCGTGCCGAGCCAGTCGAAGCGCGTCGAACGCGATGTCCCAACGATTGCGCAGCCCGCGCGCGACGATCTCCAAATGCGCGCCACCATCCTCACAGCGCAGTACGCCGCCTTCGCGCCCCCAATCATCCTCCGGGTCCTGGAACGTGTGCCGGTATTCGCTCGCGCGGAATGTCTGCGGCGGCGTGGCCTCTGCCAGCGTTCTCACACCCGCCAGCTCGGGAAATGGTTCGGCGCGGCGCGGGCCGGCAGATTCAACCCCTTCGAGTTTGCCTTCGACATATAGAGCCGCCCGTCCGGCCCCCAATTCAGCCCATACAGTGCGTGTTCGAGATTACCTAGATCGGTAAAAACGCGCACGTAATCATCCGCCACATCATCGCCATCGAGGTCGCGCGCGATCGTTAGGTCAGGCGAGTTGGCGACCCTCGCCCACAGCGTGATATCAAAGCCCGCTGCCACAACCGGCATCGCGTTCAAATCGGCGTTCTGGTCTACGAACGGATAATTCTTCAGCTCCGCCAGCACAATGCTAGGCAGCGCGAATACCCTCGCAACGTTATCGTAGGGATCAAGGCGTAGGCGTAAGACCATGCGAAATCCAAGCCTTGACCCACGCAAAATTATTCAGCACCTAAAGGGCCTCAGGATCCACACCCAAGTCAACGAGTTTTTGACGAAGCACCTTCGCCTTAGCCAGCGCCTCTTCCTTCAGTCGCCGCTCCTCTTCATTCAGCCGCAGTGCCTCATCCTTCAGCCGCAGTGCCTCATCCTTCAGCCGCAGTGCCTCATCCAGATCGGCGATGTAAGTCGCCACCGCTTTTTCGGCCTCATTGCTCTCTATCACT
>JAYVJI010000968.1:0-3168 GCA_043769435.1 Verrucomicrobiota bacterium | reverse complement strand
CGCAACGATCTGTGCCGCACCGAAACGAAGGAAGACGGAAAAAAGCCCATCATAATCGGCTGTTTATTTTTGGCCGCGTCCTTGAGGTCAGGACGCGGCTCAGCGCCGGGATCACTGGAAACTCTTCGCTGATTTCCGCTGGCGGCGGGCCAGCCATGGTGGCACACGGGGCACCACAGGATACCCATTTCCCTAACTATGACCATCCACGAGCAAATTTCTCACGACCTGAAAGAAGCCATGAAGGCTAAGGACTCCCTCACGATGGGCACACTCCGCGCGCTGAAAAGCGCCCTGAAGTATGCCGCTATCGAAAAGCTCGGCGCTGAGGGGGAACTCGACGGTCCTGATGCCATCGCCGTAGTGCGGAAGCAAATCAAGCAGCGCCAAGATTCAGTGGAGCAATTCACGACCGGCAACCGGCCTGAGCTGGCAGAAAAGGAGCAGGCTGAACTGGCCGTCCTGCAAAAGTTTTTGCCAGCAGCGATGTCGGAAGCGGAGATCCATGCCCTCGTGGATGCTGTCATCGCAGAGCTGGGGGCCACCGGAAAGCAACAGATGGGCCAGGTAATGAAAGCCCTGCAGGAACGCACCGCAGGCCGTGCAGACGGGAAAACACTCTCCGCAGCCGTCAGCAAACGCCTTTCCTGACCCTGTGGCCCGCCGGTTTTTTGCCCTGCTGCTGCTCTGCCTGCCCTGGCTGACCGGCTGCTCCAAGCCTCGCGCAGAGGGACGGGCCGACTTCGTACTCATCAACGGCGGGGAAGCTGGCACCATCGACCCCGCACGGGCCAGTTCACAAATGGACGGGCGGCTCATCACCGCCATGTTTGAGGGACTCCTGCGCTTCGATGAAAACGGGGAGCCAGTGCCTGGCTGCGCAGATGTCCCCGTGGTCTCTCAGGACGGTAAAGAGTGGACCTTTACCATCCGCGAAAACGCTAGATGGAGCGACGGCAGCCCGGTCACCGCACAGGATTTCTACAACTCATGGCACCGAGTCACGGATCCTGACCTAGGTGCAGACTACGCCAGTATTTTTACCATGATCGAAGGTGGCGCAGAAGTCATTGCCGGCAAAGCCCCCAGTATGACGGGACTGCAAGTCAAGGACGCCCGCACCCTAGTGATCCGGCTGGTAAATCCCGTGCCCTATTTCAGTGGGCTGGTCGCCTTCATGTGCTTTTGCCCGGTGCATACTGCCGCCCTAGCGAAGCATGGCCGGGACTACTGGAAGCCTGAACACCTCGTGGGCAACGGAGCCTACCAAATGACTGAATGGAGACTCAATGACCGCATCCGCCTCGTGAAAAGTGCCACCTACTGGGACGCGGCCAATGTCAACCTCCAGACCATCGATGTCCTGCCCATCGGAAACGCCAACACAGCGATCAATTTTTTCCTTACCGGCGAGGCTGACCTGATCATGGACAAGGGCCTTATCCCTAACAACATCGCTGACCGGCTGAAAACCAAACCCTATTTCCACAGCAAGCCATTTCTCGGCACATGGTTTGTGCGCTTCAATGTCACGCAAAAGGACAAACCCTGGGCGGATGCCCGCGTCCGCCGCGCCCTGACCATGGTCATCGACAGAGAACGTATCGTCAATGTGGTGACGAGGCTCGGTGAACCCGCCGCGACTACCATGTCGCCGCCGGGCATCGGTTCCTATTCCCCCCCAAAAGGTCTCCACAGAGACGCAGACGAAGCACGGCGACTGCTGGCTGAGGCCGGCTATCCCGGCGGGCGCGGCTTCCCGATTCTCAACTACCTTTATCCCTCACAGTATCCCACAGACAACGGAATCGCCATCGAGCTGCAATCCATGTGGGAAAAGGAACTCGGTATCAAAGTGGCCCTCCAGCGCCAGGAATATAAAGTCTATCTCGACAGCCAAAAGTCACTCGATTACGAACTCAGCCGCAGCAGCTGGCTGGGCGACTATAACGACCCCAATACCTTTCTGGATCTCTTCATTGGCAATGGCGGCAATAACCGCACCGGCTGGACCAACGCCGGATACGACCAACTGATCGCCAGCGCTGCTGCGGAGCCGGACCCGGCCACCCGCAATCAAATGCTCCAGCGGGCGGAGCAAATCCTGGTGGAAAAAGAATGCCCGGTCATCCCAGTCTACCACTACGTCGGCGTCCAGTTTTTCCATCCCGACAAGTTCAGTGGGATCCACGGCAACCTGATCGATGAGCACCCGCTCCGGTGCATCTCTAAGAAAAAATAGACAGCCTGACAACAGCTGGACCGGTGTGACTCTCACCTACCTGAACCACCTAGACCACGTTCCGCCTGTTTTCCTAGAGCCCATTCCCGGATTGGTAATTAATTTGATTCTGGCAGTTGTGGCTTTTTTCGGCTTTAAAAACGATTAACACCATCCACCTCAACCTTTACGGTGAAGTCCGGGGGGTATTTGGACAACGCTACTATTACCGGCACCCAAGTTAACGCGGGAGACGATACATCCTGCCCTGCCGGTGACTACAATGTCCCGGCTCAGCCAAATTCCAACGGCCGATACAACGTAAATGACAACGAAGGGCCGATTAATTCTACAAGCGAGAGAAGTAATAGCGGTAGTGATGACTTAGGTAACCGTGATTACATTCGGATTCACGGCCCTCCAGGAGTGTCCACCGGTTGTATCGTATTCACAATAGTTGGCGACATGACTAGTTTCTCAGCACTTATGGCTGCTAATGTAGGCTGCAAGTGCGCGCCCAAGCCTGTACCGTTTTCCGTAAGTTACAACACGAACGGAGTGACGGATGACTGCGCAGACGACATACCGCCTCCAGACGGTAATCGCGGAAATGGAGTTGACGGTGGTTTACCTGTTAATCCGTAAATGAAGAGCTTAAGCAGACTAAGCAGACCTGTTTTCTGGGTGGCGTGCTTCTTGCTATTAGGAGTCACGCTCTGGTTAGTGCATCGTTCTTACATCGCCTTTTAGACAAGTCCGGGTATAGGAACTAAATCACGCAAGGATTCCGATTCTAAAGGAGCAAGGGACAGTGCCGTGCTCTCGCCGAAAGTGGAAATAAAAGAGGTTATACTGGACGAGTTAATCATTAAGTGGAAGGATGAAATCAAGGCGTTTCGTGCAAGCGGAGCAGTAAGCGAAAGCGCGCGGACGTTAGCTAGAGAATC
>JAYVJI010000967.1:0-4865 GCA_043769435.1 Verrucomicrobiota bacterium | reverse complement strand
GCGGCCGGGTCATCGCCACAGAATGCGTCATTTTCGAAGGCCTAGAAGTACGCCGCAGCCGGGTGGACTATGGGAAAGTGGATGCCAAAGCCGCCACCGAAATCTTCATTCGCGAGGCACTGCTGGAGCCCGACACCGCCATCCGCCAGCCCTTTCACGTCGCAAATTGCCGCCTAAGAGACAAGCTGGAAACCGTCTTTGCCCGCACCCGCACCAGCCGCGTCTATGCGGTGGCAGAGAGTCTGTTTAATTTCTATGCCGACCGGCTGGAAAACATCTCCTCCATCCACGATCTCAATAAGGTCATCAATGCTCAAAAAGACCCTCATTTTCTCCACGCCACGGAGGCCGATCTCGCAGGTGAAGATGAATCCGTTAGCGAAGACCTTTCCTTTTTTCCAGATGAAATCGAACTGGGGAACACGGTGCTGCCGGTGCAGTATGCCTACAAGCCCGGTGCCGACCATGACGGGGTGACGGTCCAGGTGTCAGTGCCCGTGGCGCGGCACCTCAGCGGAGCCCAGGTGCAGTGGATGGTCCCCGGCCTGCGGGAGGAAATGTGTGCGGTTTTACTTCGGGCGCTCCCGAAAAACCTGCGGCGGGCCTTCACTCCGGAAGCCGCCACCGCCAGGGAACTGGCTCGTGATTTCCGCCCCGGCCCTGGATCGTTTCTTCAGGAATTTGCCGCCTTCCTGACAAAGCGCTCAGGCGAGCAGGTCCAGGCTTCCGACTGGCCCGCGCATAGCCTGCCGCACTATCTCCAACCACGGCTGGAAGTGGTGGATGATGACTTTAAACCAGTGGCTGCCGGGCGCGACTACACCGCCATCCGCGCCGAAGCTGCGAAGGTAAAAGTGCGCAGCACCGCGCGGGACATGCTGGCAGCAGAATGGGAACACCGGGGCATAACAGCGTGGGAATTTCCCGACCTTCCCGCCTCCCTGCCGGTCGAGGAAATAGCGGGCGTCATGGTGCATGTCTGGCCCGGGCTGATGCTCCGGGATGGATTGGTGGACGTGCATCTTTTCGCCTCCGCAGGAGCCGCCGCTGCTGCCGGACCGCCCGCCCTGCAGCAACTTGCAGTCCTCGTCATGGCCAAAGATGTGGCGTGGCTTCACAGGGAACTCCGCAGCATCGACCCATTCGCCAGACCAGCCGCCAAACCAGTCAGCTTTCAGGATGCCCTGCAAAAAGTCGCCGTCAAAGCCGGCGCCACATGGACCACCCCAGAAATTCTCCGGGACAGCGCGGCCCGGCATATTTTGTCCCACAGCCTGTGCCTGGAACCACTCATGCCCCTAACGAAAGCCCGTTTCGAATCCATGCTGGCGAACGCCCGGCGGGATTGGCCGGCGCTGATAAGAAACGTCAGGGAAGCCATCACTCAGGTGCATCAGCTTAGGGAAAACATCGTCACCTCCGCGCGCCGCTATGCCACCCTTGACGCGGATCTTCAGCGCTTGTTGGCGCCTGATTTTCTGGACCGCACGCCGCATCATCAACTCAAGCATCTGCCCCGGTTCCTCAAAGCCATCGCGGCCCGCGCTGAGAAAGCCCACCTCCACCCGGCCCGGGACACCGAGCGCTCCAAACTGCTCGCTCCAGTCAGTGAGATCATGGACTATTGTCCGCCCTTAAAGCGGGAGGCATTGCGCTGGATGATAGAGGAATATCGTGTCTCCGTTTTCTGTCAGGAACTCGGCACCGCTTACCCCATTTCCCTCCGCAGACTCGAGGATTTCGCCGCCGTGACAGGTCAGCCTCAGGACTGACTTTACTCACCTGCCGGCCCAAAGCAAAACCGGCGCAGCCGTATGAAGGCTGCACCGGTTCGCAGGTGAGTTTCAGGCAGTGAGGACTGCGGATCAGGTAGTCGGCACCGTGCTGATGGTCTTCAGTATCCGGCTGGCGATCTGATAGGGATTCCCTTGGGAATTTGGACGCCGGTCTTCTAGGTAGCCTTTCCATCCAGCATTCTTGAAGCTGTGGGGCACACGGATGGAAGCCCCGCGGTCCGCCACGCCCCAGCTGAATTTATCGATGGATTGCGTCTCATGCAGCCCCGTCAGGCGCATGTGATTGTCCGGACCGTAAACGGCTATGTGCTCCTCTTTGTATTTATCAAAGGCCGCCATCAGCTTGTCAAAATACTCCTTCCCGCCTACCTCGCGCATGTGAGTAGTGGAGAAATTAGCGTGCATGCCAGAACCGTTCCAGTCCGTGGCACCTAGTGGCTTACAGTGGTACTCGACGTCCAGCGCGTACTTTTCACAAAGGCGCTCTAGGATGTAACGGGCGACCCACATTTCATCAGCAGCGCGCTTGGAGCCGCGACCGAAGATCTGAAACTCCCATTGCCCCTTTGCCACTTCCGCGTTGATGCCTTCATGATTGATGCCGGCAGCAAGACAGATCTCGAGGTGCTCCTCAACTATCTGTCGGGCTACGTCCCCTACATTCTTATAGCCTACACCAGTGTAGTAAGGGCCCTGCGGAGCTGGATAGCCGCCTTCGGGAAAGCCGAGCGGGCGTCCATCCTGATATAGAAAGTATTCCTGCTCAAAGCCGAACCAGGAACCCGGGTCATCAAGGATGGTCGCGCGGTCATTGGACGGATGAGGGGTGCCGTCTGCATTGTAGACCTCGCACATCACCAGGGCACCATTATTCCGGGTGGAATCAGGAAAAACCGCGACTGGAACAAGGACGCAGTCCGAGCTGCCGCCGGGGGCCTGCTGGGTGGAACTTCCATCAAATCCCCATTTCGGCAGGTCTTCGAGCTTGGGAAATGCGCTATACTCCTTTATTTGAGTCTTGCTGCGCAGATTACGGACCGGCTCGTAGCCGTCGAGCCAGATGTATTCAAGTTTGTATTTAGCCATGTAGATGTAGTTGCTGAGTTAGGTGAAGTTGCGCCGTTATCCGTCCCCTCATGCGCTGCAAGCTGGAACAGTGATTTCAGGACAAATTCTGAGATGAGCAAAAGTCATGCCAAAAATGTCTCCAGCACGGCGCTTTTTAGAAAAGGCCGCCGCAGCTCCCTCAAAAAAGCCGCTTCCGGCCTAGCCGTGGTGTATGCTGCGCCCATGCAGCCAGAAAGATGACTCCAGCAGAACCAACTGTGGCATATCAAGAATGCGATACTAGCAGCGGGTTCCACACTCGGGTGAATCCCTGCCCAACAAAATCCTTTCCGTTGGCGGTCGCAAACGCTGTGACGCCATGGTGCCGCAGCGTTTGGGCCAGTCTCAGCTCAGATCGATGATACGACGGAAGGCGAAGCCGGATTCTGCCGCCTGCGTCCAGACTTCTTCCATGACCGGAGCTGTCTCAATGAGCGTCCACGCTCGATTCTTGCGATAATTTTGGCAAACGGCGGCGGCCTGCACTGCGGTCAATGGCCGGGGAAAAATCTTCTCATTCCGGAGCCTCAAATACAAATGCCAGGACTGACAGAATACCGCTTTTGAAGCGTTTTCTCCAGAAGCCTGTCCCGCTGTTGATGAATAGGGCCAGGCATGTGACCCGCCTTTCCGTGAGCTTACCTACCATGATTTTTCAGACAAAGTACATGTCGCCCTGCCGAGCGCTTCTTACGGTGGGGGCTATGTTGCTCAATGTGCCTGTCGTGGCAGAGGAACCATTGGACTACGCGCGGGATGTGCGTCCTATCCTTTCCACTTACTGCTTCAAATGTCACGGGCAAGACTCCGCCGTGCGGAAGGGCGCATTGCGGCTGGACCAGCGGGAAGCAGCGATGGCCCCGGCGAAGTCTGGCAAGGCGGCGCTGGTGCCAGGGAAAGCTGCGGAGAGTGAAATGATCTTGCGGATTCTCTCTGCAGATCCAGACGAGATCATGCCTCCGCCCGCCGTAAAGCACCCGCTCACAGCGGCGCAGCAGCACACCTTACGCCGGTGGGTGGAGGAGGGCGCGGCCTACAAAGATCACTGGGCATTCACAGCGCCTGTAAAGCCCTCGCGGCCTGCCGTGAAGCAGACAGAATGGCCAAGGGAAGAGATGGACTACTTCATACTGGCAAAGCTGGAGACAGAGGGGCTGGCACCTTCACCTGAGGCCGACCGAGCGGCACTGGTCAGGAGACTCTCGCTGGATCTCACTGGCTTGCTGCCTTCACTCGAAGAGGCAGATGCTTTTATCAGCGACACGTCATCACATGCCTATGAGCAGCTGGTGGATCGCTTGCTGGCCTCGCCTCATTACGGCGAGCGCTGGGCCCGGCGCTGGCTTGATTTAGCCAGATATGCCGACACCAATGGCTACGAAAAAGACCGGCCCCGCTCCATGTGGCCATGGCGGGACTGGGTGATCCGTTCGCTGAATGCAGACCTGCCGTTTGACCAGTTTACCATCGAGCAACTAGCCGGAGACATGCTGCCGGAGCCGACGGTGAGCCAGTTGGTGGCCACGGGATTCCATCGCAATACCATGCTAAATGAAGAAGGCGGAATCGATCCGCTGGAGTTTCGCTTTCATGCGATGACGGACCGGGTGGCCACTACCGGAACTACATGGCTGGGACTGACCACCGGATGTGCGCAGTGCCACACCCACAAGTATGATCCCATCCAGCACACCGAATACTTTCAGTTGATGGCCTTTCTGAACAACACGGAGGAACCTAACTACTATCCGCCACCGCCTGATGTTGCCGTGCTCATGAGGCAAAGGGCCGCAGAGGCTGCTCAATTGAAATCGGAGTTGGCCACTCATTGGCCGCTGCCGGCACTTGACCAGTGGCTGCCGGTGCGCCCAGCAAAGGTCGAGACCGACAGTGGAGAAAGCCCTGCCACACTGCCTGATGATTCCATTCTTTTCAAAGCACCCGGGCCTGCTGCGGACACTG
>JAYVJI010000966.1:0-6765 GCA_043769435.1 Verrucomicrobiota bacterium | reverse complement strand
CATTCTCTGAGCCCAGGCCGTAGGTGACCCATGAGCCCATGGATGGCCGGCCCTGGCGCGCGGATCCTGTGAACAGCAGCAACTCTGCCGGTGCATGATTGAACTGTTCGGTGAACATCGATTTGATCACGCACATTTCATTTGCCACTGACTGAAAATTCGGAACCGCATCCGACATCCAGATACCCTCGTCGCCATGACGGCTGAAGGTGCGCGGAGTGCCCATCAGTTTTGGAACGCCGCTGGTGAAGGCAAAGGTTTTCCCCTTCACAAATTCGTCCGGCGCATTCTGACCGTTGCGTTTCACCAGCTCCGGTTTGTAGTCGAAGATATCAAGGTGTGGGGGCCCGCCTGACATGTGCAGATAGATGACCCGCTTTACTTTGGGCGGGGCACTGGCGGGTTTGGCAGTGAAGGGATTCACCTCGGCGGAGACCGCAGCGGCCTTTCCGCTCAGCGCCTCCATGGCGATGGCGCCGATGCTGAACTGGCCCGCACTGCGCAGGAAATGACGGCGGGTTTGTTGCTGGAGTCTGTCAAAATATGGATTCATAAGGATCAACGCTTCATCAGGGTTTCGTCAAGATTGAGGAGCACATTGGCTAGGCAGGTCCATGCGGCAAGCTCCGCAGGATCAGCTCCCGCAGGCACCGGGCCTGTGGGGTTGGTGGCCATTTCCAACGCCTTTGCAGGATCCTTCCGGAATCCCTGGAGCGCCTCTTCCCGCAGCTTCAGGAGCCGCTGGAGTTCCCGCTCTGACGGGAGCCGGGACAGCACTAGCAGGAAGGCCTGGCGGATGATGCTCTCCGGCGCGGACGGCGCGGTGGTGAGCCGGCGTGCGAGGGCCTGGGCGGTTTCAATGTAAACCGGGTCATTGAGCGTGACCAGAGCCTGCAGCGGTGTGTTCGTGCGGTTTCTTCTCAGTGTGCAGGTCTCCCGGCTGGGCGCATCAAAAGTAGTCAGGGAGGGATAGGGACTGGTGCGCCGCCACTCGGTGTAGAGTGCCCGCCGGAGGTGGTCTTCCCCCGTGCTGGTCTGCCAGTCTAGGCCACCTCCGAAGGCTGCTGAGAGCCCCATGTTAGGACGCTGCGGACGGACTGGAGGTCCATGCATTTTACCAGACAGCAATCCGCTGACCGCCAGCGCCTGGTCCCGCACCATTTCCGCAGATAGCCTCAGGCGCGGACCCCGGGCCAGCATCCGGTTTTCAGGATCCCGGGCGGCCATTCCCGGCAACACCTTTGATGACTGCCGGTAAGTGGCGGAAGTCACTAGCAATTTCAGAAATTGCTTCAGGTCCCACTTTTGCCGGACCAGCTCAGTAGCCAGCCAGTCCAGCAATTCAGGATGGGATGGAAGCTCTCCCTGGGTGCCGAATTCCTCACTGGTCCTGACAAGTCCGGTGCCGAAGAGAGCCTCCCAGTAGCGATTAGCGATCACCCGCGCCGTCAGCGGGTTGTTGTCATCCACCAGCCAGCGGGCCAGCGTGAGCCGGTTCGCCGGAGCACCAGGAGGCAGAGGATGAAACGCGGCAGGCACTCCCTCAGTGACCTCGTCGCCAGGTGCCAGCCAGTTACCGCGAAGCTGCACATGGGATTTCCGGCGTTGAGCGGCAGGCAGTTCCTTCAGCACGGGCACCGAGACCGGCGGTATGCCTTCCATCTGCTTCCTCAGCCCGGCCAGCCTGACCCTTGTAGCCTCCAGCCCGGGGGCCACTGCGCGTAAGTAGTATTCCGTCAGGTGCCGTGACTGCGCCTCATCTCTTTTTGATTCCGCCACCGCCAGAGCCCGGGTCACATCAGCAGGCAGTTGAGCCCACTTTGCGGCACGGGTGTCCTCCGAGGCACTGAGCTGGAATCGCCCGAGGGTATGATTGGCGTAGGAGGATTGCTGTTCGATGGTGATCGACAAGGTTGAGCCGGCGGCGAGGGCCACCGGAGCATCTGTCACGAGCGTCAGGGAATGAGCCGTGCCTGTGGCTCCTCCTACAGCCCAGCCGTTTTGCACAGCTGGAGCTTTTCTGCGCTTTGCTGGCGCCGTCGCATCTCTGATGACAGCATCCTCGGAAAAATCCTGCTGCACGAAATCCGCTGCGGCATTTTGGAAGGAAAGTTCGCGCGCACCGGTCAGCAAAAAGGGGATTTGTGCCCCTGCCGGATTACCTGCTTTTTCCCATACCGGCTCACGCTTGGCATCCAGACCCACAATGCGGAATCCCTCCAGTCTTTCGCTGGCTTCTGCCCGGTTCCACACCACTATCCGGTCTATGGGGTGCTCCATTTTGAGGTCCACTTCCCACCATGGATCCTCCGTCCCCAGAGCAGTATGTGCGACGGAGTTCCCAGCATACTCTGGAGCGGTTTTGCCGTCATTGGCGCGGGCGGCAGATGCCTCTGCATAAGTTGATTTTTGCGTGGCTGTGCCCTGCAGTGCGATGTTGACATTCCCGCTGAAAACCTGCACCTCAGCCAGCTGCAGAATCTTGTCCTTGCCTAGCAACTCGATGCGCACAAAGCGGACTACCGGGGCTTTGCTGCTGTCTGGAGGAACCACCGATGCCCGCACGCGGGTGACCACAAAATTCCCGCCGCCGTGCCCAGGCCCCTTTCCTGGCAATGAGTCATGCGGAAGCGCTTCCAGCCGCAGTGCCGTCAGGGCCTGCGCGTCCTTGATGGGAATCTCCAGAGTCACGTTGTCCGTGGCCGCCGAGGCAGCCACCGTGATGATTCCCCCGGCATCATGAGTCATGGCCAGCCCGGCTTGGGACTTCAGGGAACCCGGCACCAGCGGGCGCCAGTTTACAGGCTGGGACAGCTCCTTGATCCACTGTTGCGCCTCTGCCTTTATCTCCGGCGATGGCGATAGGAGGCCCTCCTCCAGGCTGGCGATTTCAGCCTCCAGTCCACGGCGCTCCGCTTTCTGTTCCTCGCTGTAAAAGGAATGCAGCGGTGACTCATCCCGGCGGTCGGCATCTTCCGTGTTATTCAGAAAAGCGAAAATCCTGAAATACTCCGTCTGAGTGAGGGGATCGTATTTGTGGGTGTGGCACTGCGCACATGCCATGGAGGTGCCCATCCAGACTGCCATGGTTGTGTTAACGCGGTCCACGATCGCCGCGTTGCGGAATTCCTCATCGTTCGTTCCGCCCTCGCTATTGGTCATGGTATTGCGATGAAACGCCGTAGCCACCAATTGATCATCTGTGGGATTCGGCAGCAAATCACCTGCGATTTGCTCCACTGTGAACTGATCAAATGGCTTGTTAGCGTTATACGCCTGAATAACATAGTCCCGGTAGGCCCAGATGGTGCGGGACGGGTCATCCGCATAGCCTGCAGAGTCGGCGTACCGCGCCAGGTCCAGCCACTGCCGGGCCCAGTGCTCACCATAGGCGGGGGAGGCTAGCAGGCGGTCCGCTAGGCGTTCGTAGGCATCTGGGGCACTGTCTTTTAAGAAAGCATCCACTGCCTCCGGAGTAGCGGGCAGGCCAGTAAGATCCAGCGATGCGCGGCGGATCAATGTAGCGCGGTCCGCCTCCGGCATCGACTTTAAACCTTCCTTCTCAAGGCGGTCATGGATAAAGGAGTCCACCGGGTGAGCGCCACTCCGGCCCGGCTCGATCCGCACCGGTTTTTCGTAAGACCAGTGCCGGGAGTATCCGGCGCCTGATTTGATCCAGTCCGACACCACCTGGATTTCAGCCGCAGACAGCCGCTTACCGGCCTTGGGCGGCGGCATCACTTCGTCTTCGTCGTGGGTCCGCAGCCGGGTGATCAAGTCACTTTGCTCCGGGTGCCCAGGAACCACCGCCCGCTTTCCCCCGAGGTCCATCATGGCCCCCTCAGCGGTGTCCAGCCGCAGTCCCCCGCTGTCTTTGAGGCCTCCCTTTCGCTCGTGCTCGTCCGGTCCGTGGCAGCGAAAGCAGCTGTTCGCCAACAAGGGCCGGACGTCCCGGTTAAATGAGGGAGTATCCCCAGCCCGTGCGAGCGGCGCTGCTAACAGGATGAAGATCGGTAAGATGGAGTGAAGAAAGGAATTCATGCGAATATCCGGCGAAACAGAAAAGCCATACGCACACTCCGGGTTCTATCTTCCCTCAATTTTCCCGTCGGCAAGGGGAACTGAAGGAACTGAGCGCCACGAACGGTCTCCTCCCGGAACTCAGACAAGCGGAGCCCAGGTAAATCCCACCCCCGCCGACTGGGCCTTACCTGCGGCTGCGGCGCAGCAGGGCCAGGCCGGCGAGGGCTCTGAGGCACATGCCGGTAGCAGGTTCAGGGAGTGGCGATCCGATGACTCGGATCTCAGCGAGGCTGAGCGTGCCTTGGTTGCCTTGGTTGCCTTGGTTGCCTGGGGCGCTGGAGTCGCTGCGGTTGCTGATGAGGGAGGCGTCAATATTACCGGTGGTCTGGCCATGAGTTTAGGCCAGCATAGAGAGCAGCGGCGGCTCCCGGATGCCGAAAACCCCCGGTCCTACACTCACGCCAGGGATGTTTTTCTGGAAAAGCCCTGATTGACAGGAGGAAATGAGCCAACTAACCGTCGCGCCCGCTTTTCACCCCTGCTTCCTTTTCACCCGTAATATTATGCCCAACGTTCAGGTAATCCTCAAAGAAAAAATCGGCGCTCTCGGTTCCGAGGCCGACATCGTCACCGTCAAAGCCGGCTATGCCCGGAACTATCTCGTTCCCCAAGGCAAGGCCTATGAAGCCACTGCGGGTAATTTACGGCACATCAACAATCTGAAGACCCGGCGTGCTGCCCGTGAGACCGAGGAGCGCGCTGCCGCTCAGGCCGAGGCTGGCAAGCTCCGCAAGATCACCGTCCGGATGATCCTTGACGTGGGACAGGGCGGCAAGGCATTTGGTGCCATCACCACCACTGACATTGCTGCCGCGATCAAGGCGCAAGCCGGCGTCACGGTGGATCGCCACAATATCCAGCTCGAGAAGCCTATCAAGAGCACCGGCAAGCATGACGTGTCTGTGACGCTGTATCCAGGCGTGGACGTTGTCGCGAAGCTGATCGTCACGACGCCTTCCGAAGAAGCGCCTGCCGAAGAGGCCGCTGACGCTTGACCCTCCCGTCCGAGAGACGGACGAAAGTGAACAGGATGCGTTATTTTATCACCGGCACCGACACTGGTGCCGGCAAGACCTTCTTCTCGTGCCTGCTCCTGCGGGCGCTGGTGGCTGCTGGTAAAGCTCCGGGTGCCTTCAAGCCAGTCAGTTGTGGTGACCGGCATGATGCCCGGGCGCTTGCCGCCGCATCGGCATCAGGAAGCGGTGTGGATCTCCCGGACCTTGACCTCGTGAATCCGGTTCACTACCGGCACCCGTTGTCCCCAGCCGCCGCTGCATTGATGGAAAATCGCCCTTTTCCGTGGGCAGTCATGCGCCACGCATGGGCCACAGTGCAGAAGTCTACTGATGTCATCGTGGAGGGGGCTGGTGGCTGGCTGGTGCCGGTCGATGATACCCTTACGATGGCCGACATTGCCGTGGAACTGGGGCTGCCGGTGCTGGTCGTAGTGAACAACAAACTGGGAGCCCTCAACCACACCCTGCTAACCGTCCAAGCCATTCGGAACAGTGGCCTGACCTGCGCGGGGATTGTCCTGAACCATCCCGGTGATGAGCGGGACAGTGCCAGTATCTCCAACCCCGCAGTGCTCCGCGCCCACCTTGCGGGAGTTCCCCTCCTAGCTGAATTGTTGCACGGGGAAGAAGAATTGCCAAGTGGTGTTCTTGATGCTTTGGGTTGAGAGCCTGTTTTTTGGTTTCGTCAGTTTCGTCACTGGGGGCTGATACCCCAGCAAAAAGGGTCTGCGGGATCCAGCAGCAAGGTGGATTCTCCATTCACCCATGCGGGGCCTGTGATACTGGGGATGACCCCTCCTTCCTCCAGTCGGTAGCTGCCGCTGAAGCGGCTGCCGATGATGCTTTCCTGCACGTATATCTCCCCTGGGGCCAAGGCACCGCTGGCCGCGAGACAGGCTAGCTTGGCGCTGGTGCCGGTCCCGCATGGTGAGCGGTCATAGGCCCCGCCCGGGCAGAGCACAAAGTTCCGGGAATGAGCACCCGGACTGGCCGGACCGAAAAGTTCCACGTGATCCAGATCCGGATACCCGTGGGCATTCAGGTGGTCCCGCAATTGCTGGCAAAAGCTGGCTAGCGCCGGGATATTTGCCAGAGAAATTTCCAGCCCGTGATCCGCACACAGATAAAACAAGTTTCCGCTCCAAGCGATGTCTCCGGTGACGCCTAGTGCCGGCACGGCCGCAGCTTGGCGATAGCTGAGGACATTCTCCACCGTGACAGTCATGTCCCCGTGCAATGTGGCCGTGACATTTCCCACTGGAGTCTCCACCACATGTGAGCCCGGCTGGATCCGCCCCATGTGAGCCAACGTCACTATCAGGCCGATGGTGGCATGTCCGCACATGCCTAGGACTCCTACATTATTGAAAAAAATGACACCACAGGTGCTGGCTGCCTCCACCGGCTCCTGAAGCAGCGCTCCCACAAGGACATCACAGCCGCGCGGTTCATTGATGATCGCCTGCCGCCACTGGTCGAAGTCGCGACGCAGAACCTCACGGCGCTCCGCCATGGTCCCGCCACCCAAAGCCGGAAAGCCACTGATGACTGTCCGGGTCGGCTCGCCCGCAGTGTGGGAATCAATAGTCAAGACGCGCTGCATAACCGGCATCAGGCTGTGGCGGGCTCTGCGAGGACGTCATTGATCACCTGCTCAAACTCATCG
>JAYVJI010000965.1:0-7809 GCA_043769435.1 Verrucomicrobiota bacterium | reverse complement strand
AGTCACAGTGTCAGGCAGCAACGGCGGCGCGGGGTGGCAGAGCGATGCTACACCGGTATCCGGCAGCTACGGAGTGGCCACCACATTTGGTCCATTCCCTGCAGGCAGTCCCGCAGTGGTTAACTTCACTGCCTCTGCTGATCCAGCCTGCACCACGATGGTCACAGTAAACGCCCCACCCGCCACCAAAACGCTGGTAAACTACAACCATGTCTGGAAAATCATGAATCCCCTTGCCGGGGCGCTGCCTCCCCGTCCTCTCGGTGGAGCAGATACAAACTTCGAAAGCACATGGTATCTGCGGGAGAGTGAATTCCTGACGGCCTACGACGGACCGAACTTTGGTGCCGATGGCGTGGCCGGAAGCTACCAAGCGCTCACCGGGCCAGGGCCGTTTGCGGTAGGAGGCGTAGACGGCATCGTCGCCGGTCAGCCAGTGGGAGCGGCAGGCACCACTACGGTGACACTGCCCGCCAGTGGAAGCCGGCTCACGAGCTACTACCGGACCACTTTCACCAACACAGAACCCATGAGCTTGTTGGTATTTGACCTGCTGTGTGACGATGGGGTATTCATTTACCTGGACGGAGAGCTGGTGGCTCAGGAAAACATGAGCCCCGCCACCCCGGGATTTGCCAAATTGGCCGTTGGAGCCCGTACCGAGACGCTCATCACTACCATCAATATGTCCGCTGCCCAAGGCGGAAATGTGTTGAAGATGGTGGACGGCATCGCTCCCGGCACCCACACTCTTGCCGTATCTCTGCACCAGAGTTCCAACACCTCCAGCGACCTTGGAGTCGCTCTGAAATTGTCCGGGATCGAGCGCACCGGTGAGTGTATCATTTCGGCAGCGACCTCTGACCTCATCCGCAGTGAAGCCGGGACTCCCGGAGTGCCCGGGGATGACACCTTCAGCTTCAAAGTCACAGTGTCTGGCACCAATGCAGGCGCGACCTGGCAAAGTGATTCTACTCCGGCCACCGGCGCTTTTGGAGCATTGACAAGCATGGGGCCATTCCCGGTCTCTGGGGGAGCGAAAGTGGTGAATTTCTCAGCATCCTCCGATCCCGCATGCATGGCTCCGATTTCTGTCAGCCCTCCCGGTTGCACCATGGCGGCCGTCGCCAGTGCCGCCACCCGCTCGGACAATGGCACTCCCACTGATCCGCGGGATGACACCTTTATTTTCTCTGTCACCCCCACCGGAACCTTCCTCAGCGCCAGCTGGACCAACACGGTCGCCCCGCTTTCCGGTCCATATGGAGCCCCCACGGTTTTCGGGCCCTTTCCCACCACTGGCTCCGCCACGGTCACGCTGAGGGATTCCTTCGACACCCTATGCACCGCCTCTGTCACTGTGGTTCCTCCCCGCTATATTCCAGTCGCTGAGCTGGTGCCCTATTCCCACGTATGGCAAGTCATGAACCCACTCATCGCCACCGTGCCGGACGACAACGCGGGGGACTTTGCCACTACATGGTTTCTGCCGGAACCCAGCTTCCAGGCCCAGTACACCGGGCCGCATTTCGGAAGCAATGGCGTCGCTGCCAGCTACGAGGCCATTACCGGCCCCGGGCCATTCGCCGCAGGCGGTGTGGACGGCCTCGCTCCAGGAACCACCATCGGCCCGGCTGGCACCGCCTTCACCCTGCCCGCCAGCGCCAGCCGCTACAGCAGCTACTACCGGACCACCTTCACCACCACGGCAACGATGGACAATCTCAAGTTCGACATCCTCTGTGATGATGGCGTCTTCATCTATCTGGACGGAGTCCTCGTGGCCCAGGAAAACATCGCTGCCGCTGATACTCATCAGGCCCTCGCCACAGCAGCCCGCGGGGAGACCCTCATCTCCACCATCGCTTTAACAGACCCCCCCGGAGCGAATGTTGTGGTCACCGTGCCCGTGCTCACCGCAGGCACTCATACGCTCGCGGTTTCCCTGCACCAAAGTGCCGCAGATTCGAGTGATGCCGGGTTGGCTATCACGCTTTACGGGCGCCCCGGTAATGGCTGCCTCATCACTCCGGTCACCGGCACCGTGACCCGGAACCTCAACAATACTGCCGACCCGGCGGATGATACCTTTACATTCCCCATGACAGTGAACGCCGTAAACAGCGGCCCGGGATGGAACAGCAACAGCCTGCCCGCCTCCGGAAGCTATGGCACCACTCCTGTCTTCGGGCCGTTCCCCATCATTCAGGCCCCCAAAACCATGACTTTCACTGACAGCGCCGACCCGCTCTGCCTAACCAACCTGATCGTCAATGTGCCGGCGGTGTTCGGCACCAAAACCACGTCCGGAACCGTCTCTGGAGTGCGGCCCCTCCTGCCGATTCCCGCCAACTGGCGCGCGACAGGCTCCAGCATGAGCCACAGCACCAACATCAGCGTTGCAGACCCAGGTTCGCAACTGATGTCGGAGGTCGTCGACCTCGCATCCGTTTCCGGCCCGGTCTACTTTACCATGGACCTCATCCTTGATGACAACAGCAATGCCTCAAACTTCGAAGCGGCGGATACCGTTCTCGTCGAGCTGGTGCTCAATGACGGAGCTAGTGACCAGCGTGTCAACCTGATCACGGGCTTTGACACCAACGGCGACCTGGTCCTCAACGGATTTACCGGTGCCGATGCCGCAGCCTACAATGCCGACAAAGCTCAGGATGAACTGAATGGCGCGGGACTGGATGCGGAGGCTTCCGCTCACTATGTGTTTGCCCTGTCCTCTGTTATTCCGGATAACATCGTCTCCGCCCAGGTGGTGGTCACAGTCGTCGCGGTCGGTGGCACCGAGACTGTCACAGTGACCAACGTCAGATTCGGACCCGTCCCCGCGAACCTCGACTCCGATGGCGATGGGCAAACAGATGCCGCTGAGGCCATCGCCGGCACCGACCCCAATGACCGCACGGACTATCTCCACATCCTAGGCATCACCCGCACCGGCAATGCAGCCAGTATTTCCTTCCCATCAAAACCCGGCAAAAACTACCGGGCTGAGGTCAGCAACCGAGTGGCCAGTGGCTGGACCAGCTTCGGGCCCGTCATTCCTGGCACCGGTGCAGACATCACTACCTCGCTCCCCCAGGCGCCACTTCCCGGGGAGCCAAAATACTTCCTGCGCATCAAGGTAGTTCCCTGAGCCGGAGCCTAACAAATAAACCGATGGGGCCGGAAGCGCTTGCTTCCGGCCCTTAATTTGTGCCGTCAGAGAGTCGAGGCGAGATTGACAACAGCTGCGGGGGACACTTGGGTAGGGTAGCGGGAGAAAGTTTTTTCGCCGCTCAGCTCCGGCGCCGCAGGCAGGCAAGCAGGTGGCGCAGTTCTTCGTCCACTTCGGTTTCATTCTGGACGGTGCGGGCCACTTCCTGGCGGATGAGCCGTGCCCAGAGCTGGCGGAAACGGTGGATGCGGCTCTTGGCGGCGGCTTCGCTGAGGACCAGCGCGGCGGCGGTTTCGGACAGCGGCACTTCGCCGCGTGTGCCGGTGACGTGGGGACTGAGCGCGGCGAATTCCACGGCGCTGCACTCCGCCATGAGCCGTGCGAGCACGCCGTCCACGAGGGCTCGCGCCCAATGGATGTCATAGGTCTCGTCAGGAGAGGCGGCAGTGTCGGCGAGGCTCTCCACGGCGTAGCGGCTCTCCGCGCTTTCCGGGTCGAGCGGTACATGCGCCACTCGGCCCCCTCGCTTTCGGCGGTGTTCATCGCGCCACTGGGTGAGGATGAGATTCTTAAACGCGCCCAGCAGAAACGACCGGAACCGCCCCCGCGTCGGATCCGCCGCGCCAAGCACATTCTTCTCCATCACGCGCACGAAGAAATCCTGCACCAGATCCCCAGCATCCTCCGCGCTGCGCCGCCCGCCGTCGCGCGCGAAGACATAGAGCGGGTAGTGGTAGCAGCGGTAAAGTTCCGCCAGCGCCGCCGCTGCCCGCTCCGGCTGCGTGGACTGCGCGGCCTGATAGACCAAGCTCCAACGCGTGGCGCGGAATTCAGCGGCAGGCTCGTGCATGGCTGTTAAGCGCAGGCGGAGGTCGTCAGCTTCACCGCCTCTGCAAGGGCGGCACCTAGCTTAGCGACATCCTTACCACCCCCCCTCGCAAAGTCCGGCTTCCCGCCGCCCTTTCCTCCGACGATCGGAGCGATCGCTCCGATGATTTTGCCGGCTTGGGCTTTGCTTTGGAAATCGGGTGAGACCGTCGCGATGAGCGCGACGTTACCGCCGCCGCTCGTCCCTAAAACGACGACGCCATGGAAAAGCGACTTCAGCGCGTCGCTCACGGCCATGCCGTAGTCGGCGTCGACGTCGCCGAGGTTGGCGATGATGGCGTTGTTGCTTGCGGTGGCGAGGAGTTCCTTGGCGCGGCCCGAGGCCTCGCGTTGTTGGGCGGCTTTGAGGGTTTTCTCCAAGCTCTTGGCGTGCTCGACTAAGAGGTCGAGTTTCTTTTCAAGGTCGGGCAACGGGCTGCCGAGTTTCGCGGCAATGGCTTTGAGGCGCGCGCTATCGCCGATGGCGTGCTCGTAAGCGGAAAGGCCGGCGACGGCTTCGATGCGGCGAATGCCCGCGCCGGTGGCGGCTTCGGAAGCGATGCGGAAGAGGCCGATCTCGCCGGTGCCCCGGACGTGGGTGCCGCCGCAGAGTTCCATGCTGTAGCCATCGAGTCCGGTGGCCTTGCCGCCGATCTGCACGACGCGGACCCAGTCTCCGTATTTCTCACCGAAGGCCTGCATGATGTCGGCGCGTTCTTTGATGTGGTTATACTTCACTTCCTGCCATGTGATGGGCGCGTTTTCGAGGATGCGTTCGTTCACCAGTCGCTCGATGTCGGCGACCTGCTGCGGGCTGAGCGCGGCGCTATTGAAGTCGAAGGTCAGCTTCTCGGGTCCGACGTAAGAACCCTTCTGCGTGGCGTCTTTGCTCACGACTTCATGCAGCGCCCAGTGCAGCAAGTGCGTCACGCTGTGATGCCGGGAAATGGCCGCACGGCGGGCGAGGTCGAGCTTTGCCGTGACGCTCACGCCGGGCTGGAGATGGGTGTCAGGGTCGACGTAATGCAGCCATGTGTTACCAGATTTTTGTGTGTTGAGGACGGGAATAATTTCCGCGCCAGCTAGCAGCGTACCGCTATCCCCAAGCTGACCGCCCATCTCGGCGTAGAATGGCGAGGCATCGAGCACGACCGCCGCCTTGCCGTCCATGTGGACGACCTCCAGCACCTTGGCTTCGACTTCCGAAGCGTCGTAGCCGCTGAAGTTGGTCGGCTCTTTGGTTTCGATCTCGGAGAGCTTGATGACGGTCTTCTTCTGCGCGGCGCGGGCCTTGGCGCGTTGTTCTTCCATGAGCTTTTCGAAGCCTTCCTTGTCGACGTTCAGGCCGCGCTCGCGGGCCATGAGTTCGGTGAGGTCGAGCGGGAAGCCTTGCTCGTCATACAGGCGGAAGGCGAAGGGACCCGATAGGACCGATCCGACGGATTTAGTGGCGGTCTCTGCTTCGAAAATGGCGATGCCTTTGTCGAGAGTGCGGTTGAAGGCCTCCTCCTCCGTCTTGAGCGTCTGCTTTACGAAGTCCTTCCGCTGCTTCAGTTCCGGGAAGACATCGCCCATGTGGGCGGCGAGGGTGTCCACGAGTTTGTAGAAAAACGGCTGCGTGAAACCGAGCGTGCGTCCGTAGCGCACGGCGCGGCGCAGGATGCGGCGCAGCACATAATTGCGGTCGCTATTCCCCGGCACGATGCCGTCGGCGATGGAGAAGCTCAACGTGCGGATGTGGTCGGCGATGACTCGAAAAGCGACGTCTACTTTTTCCTGCTCAGTATCTCCGGTGGAACCCGCGATGGGCAGCGTGGCGGTGTATTGTTTCCCGCAGAGCCGTTCGATTTCATCAAAGAGCGGGCGGAAGACATCGGTGTCGTAGTTGGAGATTTTGGCGTTCTCGAAGTCGGTGAAATTCTTCGTGCCGTGGATGATGGAGACGACGCGCTCGAAGCCCATGCCGGTGTCCACGTGCTGCGCAGGCAGCGGGACAAAGGTACCGTCGGGGTTGGCGTTGTATTGGATGAAAACGTTGTTCCAGATTTCGATGACCGCGGGCGTGGGGCCGTTGACGAGCAGGGCACCGGCCTTCTGCTGCTCCTCACTGGTGCGCACCGGGCCTGGCCTCAGGTCCACATGAATTTCCGTGCAGGGACCACACGGGCCGGTCTCGCCCATCATCCAGAAATTGTCCTTCTTATTGCCGTTCACGATGTGAATTTCGGGATCCAATCCGACGCTGCGGAATTTTTCAGCCCACAGTTCCCATGCCTCTTGATCGCGCTCTGCGGGATCGCCGGGGCCGGGCTGGTAGATGCTGGTGTAGACGCGTTCGGCGGGAAATTTCCAGACTTCGATGATGAGTTCCCATGCCCATGTGATGGCTTCCTTTTTGAAGTAGTCGCCGAAGCTCCAGTTGCCGAGCATTTCGAAAAACGTGTGGTGATAGGTATCGAGGCCGACATCATCGAGGTCATTGTGTTTACCGCCAGCGCGGATGCATTTTTGGGTGTCGGCGGCGCGCCCGGGTTTGTAGGGGCAGTCGATTTGGCCGAGGAAGATGGGCACGAATTGGTTCATGCCGGCGTTGGTGAAGAGCAGGTTCGGGCTGTCCGGCATGAGGCTGCTGGAGGGCACGATGGTGTGCTGCTTCGACTTGAAGAAATCGAGGAACGATTGCCTGATTTGGGAAGATGTCATCATAGTTAGGAAAATCAGTTGGCCAAAATCAGGCTGCGCAGAATGGCTTCGCTAGTTTTAAAAGCGCTCTCGCGCAGTGGCATTGGCGGATTTGTGCGGCGGTCAGCATGATAGGAAACTGGAAAAGTTAAATACGGGAAAATGGAATGGGGTATGTAGGGCTGAAAAAGTGCGCGGTATGCCTAGGCAATGCCTGCGGCAGTGCAACTCTGATGTTTTGAGTTGCGCTGGCTGCGTGATCCGGCGCGATCAGGCTGTGGGCGGCGGCTCAACCGGCGCCGCCTTGGTCGATTTCCCTCACGCTGATATGGACGGCCTCCTCCATCTGGGCGGACTGCCGCTCGATGCTTTCCACCATGCGTTGCTGGACCCGGAACCTGTCGAGGTTGTGGCCCTCCCGCGTGGTTTTAAAGTAGGTGTCGCCATTGAGATAATCTGTGAGAAAACGGATGCCGGTCTCCAGCGTGATCAGGTTTCCGCTGAAGGCGAGGTGCTTGATTTCTTCATCTGTCAGGAAGCTGCGGGCAGTGCTCAGGAAGCCGCGGGTGAGGGCTTCAAACATGGGCATGCGCATTTCCACCCGCGCCGTGTCACGCTCATCCTCGGCGGTGGAAATAGTAGTAGTCCGCACCAGGTCACCGAAATCATAATGGATGAGGCCGGGCATGACCGTGTCCAGATCCATCACGCACAGGCCTTCGCCGCTCTGGTAGTCGAGCATGACGTTATTGATCTTAGTGTCGTTGTGGGTGACCCGCTCGCGGAGGATCCCGGACGCCAGCAGGGTGGTGAGGCGTGAGGTGTTATCCTTCCTAGCCCGTACCCAGTCTATCTCCCGGGCGACGGTCCCTGCGCGCTTGGCGGCATCGTTTTCCACGGCCTGCTGAAACGCGGTATAGCGGGTGGCGGTGTTATGGAAATCCGGGATGGTGTGGTGCAGCGAGGAAGGGTCAGGGAGGTCCGCGAGCTGGCTCTGGAAGCGTCCGAAGGTCCGGGCGGCTTCTTCGGCCAGAGCGGTGCTGTTCACATGGTTGTGCGCTTCCGCCCCTTCGATGTAGTAATAAGCG